>JACVCA010000022.1 GCA_016742295.1 Alphaproteobacteria bacterium
TGCTTATCCAGCTCTCCATCCTTCTGAGGAAAAAACCCAATTTAAGTAAGATTTCTTTTGTATAAAAGAGGGAAGGGGGCATAAAAAAGAGGCCGGACTTTCATCCGGCCTAAGTTTAACAGGGAGGTTTTACGTCTGGGAGACGAAGGATCAGAGACCCTGAGAGCTAAAGAGCTCCTATTAGTAAGAATAGTTTCCTTGATATTAAATATCAAATAATACTTATGCATAGGTGATATGCATAACAACCACCACCTCAGATATATACTCTAGCATAACCAGGAAAGTGTGATGAAAAATTCTTTTTCCTAAAAACGTTGATTTTAAAATGTAAAGGGAGAGGCTGATGCTCTCTCTTTTGTATTTGCAAACTATATAACTTAGGACATTGCTTAATATATTTAACCTTCTATAAATTTTTATTTCAGGTTTAAAGAGTTAAAAGGAGACAGAAGATTCAATAATTCCTTAAAGGTAGAGGAATAGATAATTTTTATAAAAAGTCAGATATCCTGTCTGTGCCCTTGTTTTTTTATTATTTCCCTCTTGCCTTGGGTAGCAAGGCTCTCCCTAACTATACCTAAGATGGAAAGATTACATTGTCCATAACGCTACTTTTGCCTTCTGAGCAGCTTCTTTTAAAGCTTGATCTAAAGTCGCTAAAGGAATTGATTCCTGTAAGGCTAATAATAAGTAAGCTGCATCATAAGCTGATAAATTGTAAGATCTAGTGATCATAAGTAAATCTTTAGCATTGTAGGGTTGTGTAACAATTGTGATAGGTAAACTTTCCAATAGATCGAGAAAATGTAAGCTCTCAGCTTCGCTAAGCCGTTGACGTTTTTCAGCAACCCGCAAAACATTTACAGTCTCTAATTTCCACAAACTGGGTACTATTGCTTGAACTGAGGGTTCTCCTAAGTAACTAAGAAGTTGATCAGCATAATTATTGCATTCATCTTCAAAGCACCATGTCATAGTAATGGAACAATCTAAAACAAAATGATTCATTTACGTCCTTCTTCAATCATAGAGCGTAAAGAAACGTTTGTGAGCTTTTTGCCTTTACGGAATTGTTGCAATGCTTGGATAGTATCAGGGATTGAATAACGTCGTGGACCTGTTGCAGGAATCAATATAGCGATAGGTACATTATGTTTAGTAATAGTGATGTGTTCACCTTCCTTTACGCGCCTTAAGAGGTGAGGAAGATGAGTTTTGGCTTCATATGAGCTAACTTCATGCATAGTATTTCCTTATAACTGGTCTAAGACTACTCTAAATAAATTTTTTATTAAATACAAGAAGTAAAATTCATATCTTTAGAAAAGGGGAGCTTTATCAAAATAACAAAATCCTTAACTAGGCTTTGTGGATTCATTAAGTGTTAAATCGCGTACAATAATTATTCCCTAATCGTGCTATTTAATAAGAGTAATTACTGAAGAAATAATTTCACTTTTAGCGGATTAAGCCATTGATTTATGAAAAATAAATAAAAGAATAAAATCTCAAAATTATAATAAAAAGGGATAAATTTTAAACGCGATTAAGGGTAAACACTTAAACGCTAATTGACAAGTTAACCATAAGTAAGCTCCTTTAAGAGTTAATCCCAAATGTAACTTTAAATGCTTACACGCTTATTTATGGCCATTGTATTGCTGATCTCTTCTCCTCAACGTACTATGGCCCTGAACTTGTATCATTGGTATTGGCTGATTGGGCTGAAAAACATGAAGTTACTCTAGAATTTATTCAACCTGGAAAGTCCACTCAGAATTCTTACATAGAGCGGTTTAATCGTACTTAATTGAGAAGAAGGGTTGGACTTGTATATCTTCAACAACTTGAATGAAGTACGGGAGATTACTGAACAATAGGTAAATCAATACAATAACAAAAGACCTCATCAGTCTTTGAAAACATGATGCCTGTTGAGTATAATTTATTCACACAAAACACGGAAAAACTACACTTCTTCCTGGTATTAAATATGAGAGCTTTACAATTTCTTCTATTGTTGACACTGTAGGCTGCTACTTTTATAGTATGGTTAAATTACATTTAAGGAGATGATTAAAATTTTCATACAAACTTCCATAGTTACTTTTGTATGCTTAATATTCTTGTATTCTTCTAATGCACTTTAAGCTGTTTAGTGCCTAGCGAAGATCAAAACCAACCTAACAGGAATTTTTCTTGGTCAAAAGACATTGGAGAAATAAAACTTTCTAAAGAGACTCAGTTATTGTCCTGGCTTCCTGCAGGTCCTCTTAAAATTGTACCTGCTAAAAAAGGAAGTCTTCCAGGAGTTTAGTTTTTAATAGTAAAACTTAAAATGATTTTACAAAGTTGAATTTTAAAGACGAGGGAGAAACATGCACAAGCAAAAACTTTTTATAACTTTTTTGAGCTTATTTTTTATAGTGATCCCTAATTCAACTCTTGCATCTTACTATAATATCTTTTGGAATGGTGATATATCTCCTCGGCTCTTAATTACAAAAGTGAATTCTGCTCAAGAGGGTAATGCTGAAAAAGATATCGTCACGCTCTCTCAAGTTAAATTTGCTTATAAACTCGCCCAAAAGGAATTAGATGAGCCCTCATCTCAAGCTTTAAGAAGACTTATGGAAAGGATAAGGCAACCCGAAGATTTCATATCTCAACAAGCTTCTGCTTTAGAAGCTTTACATCTCTTACCTGATGAAATCATATCTGTTCATGATCTATTACCTGAGCCTTCACTTCAGCAGGAGTTATTGGTTCTTCGCAGTTATTACAGGTCATTCATTGACAAGCTTTCTCAACCTTCGTTGACTGAAGAAAATAGAAGGAAGTTATGTTCTTCTAAAGCTTTATTATCGGCACCAGCAGTTGGGTATTTTAAACTCTCTTTAGAAACAGCTCAAAGCTTGCTTAAAAAGCTTGACGAGCTCCCACCCTTGCAAGCTGATTTTGACTCGCCTCATGCTGCTTTAGAAAGTTTTCTTTTTTCTTCAACAAAACATGTCACAGGAATATTAAAGTTTCCAAAAGAACTTGATTCTTCTTTTGCGGATGTTTCCTTACCTCTTGATGAAGAAGCCGCTATTGAACAAATGCTTTCTTTTGAAAAATTCCTTGAAAAAATTGATGAAGCTACTCTCCAACAAAAAGAACTACTCTATCAGGCGATCTCTCCATTTTCCTTTGCACGTATGTTTATCAGCAGCTTCTTAAGTGAGCCTTTTTTAATGCAGTTTCCTGCTCTTGAGATTCAATACAATATGACTGGAAAAGGATTTATCCAGTTTGCTTCTTCTGCTGCTACTCAAAGCATGAATCTTAGTCCTTCACTAGAGAGTTCTGATAAGATTGTCTGTGGATTTAGAAACCCTTTGTACCTTTTAGAGCCTCTCTTGCAGAAAGAATGTCCCTTTGAGGTTAAAGAAACTTTCACCCAAGTCTTTCCTGAAGTTGGATTTCTTAAGTATGCTACTTATTTTAATGGAAGATCTAGAGTACGTATGTCGTTACTGCCTTTAGCTATTGAGAGGCATTACCAACGCTGGCAATCACTATCTCTTTGTTTAAATGACTTTCCTTATGCTAAATATGAGGTTATTTTAGCGTATTTACATCCTCTAGTAGCACAATATTTTAAAAATAAGCGCCAGCAACATCTTTTGAGTAAAGTTTATGCTTCTTTACAAAATTTAAATCATCACCCCGACCTTGTTTCCCTTTGTCAGCAGATAGGTTTACCTAATGGAGAAAAATCTATAACTCAGCATTATAAGGGAGATGATTCTATTCCCTTTTCTGTTAAAGAAGGGCCTTATTTCTCGCCTGATCTTTTGACATCTTTTATTAATCATTTGAATCTTAAAGCTTATACTCCCCATCATTGTGAAAGAGCCTTTCAACTTATTGAGTGGGTAAGTCAAAATCTTCCACAGGATAAAGATCAACCTCATCGTCATAAAAGTTGGCAAGATCCAGAATTGTGGAAGTATATTCTTGATTATAAGTGTGAAGAAAGCGTCGTTTTACAAGCTCAACGTTTAGGGATTGATACTAATAAGCTAGAAGAGCAGCATGCATCGCAATCTACTCGTCTACATCAAGTCATCCATAATGTTTCAGCTGAGGAAAAGCTTCTTAGCGTTGTAAAAGGCCTTCTTCAAGCAGACCCTGACTTAGAAAACCGTAATGACCGAAATCAAACCCCTCTTGACCTTGCTTTTGTCAAGGATTTACCAACTATTGTCTCAGCTCTTATTGAAGCTGGAGCAGGGCATTATATTAATATTCAAGAAGCCCTTAAATTTTATAAGCGACATCCTGATGACAATTCTTTAAAACGTCTTCAAAAAAGAAACCAGCATTTTGCATGGGAGTATGTGTGGGATTCCTTTCGTATGAATAGTTCTGCTGAAGTAGGGACTTCATCTCCACAAGGCCTGAAGATTAAAACAGTAACGCGTGGCACTTGTATTCTTCCTCAGGCTCTTGTTGATCAACTTTTTCCCTCTGATCTTAATCCTCGACAATTAATCCCTACAGAGACCTCAGGAAACTCTGCTGTTGCTAAGGTTATATGGAAAGGATTTCCACTTTACTTTAAAGAGGCTCCTGCGTTTCCAGGATTGGAATATGCTGTTAGTCAATTGATGTTTAAAATGGCTGGTTTTGGGGCGCCTTTCAGTGAATTTGCCTTTATAGGTGGTGTTCCTTACCTTATCAGTCAAGGCATTGAAGGACAAAGCTTATTAGAAGTTGTTAAGGAAGATCCTTCTTTAACAAAAACTCAGTGGCATGAAGAGAGTCTCTTCCATACCCTTATGATGTCGATGATCACCTTTCCTGAAGATGGAAGGCCAATTAATTACATTGTACAACCTCACCCAGACAAAGAGGCTAATTACCGGTTAGTTTGTGTCGATAATGATCAATCTTTTGTATCTGGAGTTGCTAAAGAAACAACAGGGGAAAATATAGTTCAAGTAAAGAGTTTTCCTTTTTGTTTTCCGCAAATGCACCAACCCATCCCTCTTTCTATCCAGAATCATTATGGGAATTCAAATCAAGAGCCATATGCTCTTCTCTCAGAATGGCTTAAAGAGCTTGAAAACTATCACATAAGGCTTATTAAATTAGCTCGTCTTAGATCTTCAGGATCATCCTTTAAATTAACTCCAATCTACCCGGAGAAAAAAACCTACTTTGGCGTTCCTTTTCAGCCCAACATGTTAGGACGTCTTTATGAACGAATGAAAAAAATCTATAAAGAGATGAATACTTTTACTCAATTAACGCCCTTTCAAGTTTTAGAACAAGTTGATTGGTTATTATCCCGTCGTTATATACCTAACAGAAATGAATCCCCTAAAGCTCACTTTGGACGTATTGAGAAATCTGCTTATGAACTTAAAAGTTCCACCACTTATCAAGCTTTTAGAGCACAAGGCATTATGGTTTCAGAGGTTCCAGAGATTCCAGAAGTTTCAAATCTTGCTGATGATATCAAAAATTATAGGCAAATAGGGCCTCATTATGGACTTGATGAAGTTCTTAAGAAAGCCCACGACCTTGCTTGGAAAGACATGGCGCCGGACATTAAAACGTTTCAACAGTTAACAAGCTCAGAAGAAAGAGCATGCTTTTTACAAGAAAAGGTTGAATTAAGTCGACGTAATGAAGCAGAGTTCGCTCTATGGTTAGGAGAGATTGAAAAAGTAGATACACATGAGTTGTTTGTATCAGGCAATGATTTTATAACTCATACTTGTCTTATTCCGCAGCACTTAGAACTGTTTCCAATCAGAAAAATATTTTTGAGTCAATTGCATAAGTTAGATGTTTCTTATTGTAGTCAGTTAGATAGTAATCAATTGATTAAATCTCTTGCATTACATTGTAAGCACTTACAGATTCTTAATTTAAGTGGTACCCAAATTAAGCATTTTAGTGAACCATTTCAGTACGGTTTAGGAGTCTCTTCTTTCTTTTTAGGACGCCGCCAACCACTTGTATTTGAGTCTTTAAGATGGCTATTATTAAATGATTGTGCACATCTTAAAACTGTTGGAGTTAGAAGCCCTTTAGAGAGATTAAGAGTCAAAAATTGTTCAACACTCAATACAATTGATGTTAAGGAATCTGACTTGAAGAGGCTGGCTTTGGAAGGCACATCTCAACTTCCTTTTGACAGGGTTAATCAGTGGATTCAACAAAGAATACATGTGACCCTAGACGAAAAAACAGCAGCAGGTGCTTATGGATTGCTTCTTTCTTATGCGCCAACTTATCCTTTGTGTGATAAAATTATAAATATAATAGGAAAGGAAATTAGTAATCGAGAGGCAGAAGCGCTTGCCCATAATCCATGGATTGTGTCTCTAAATTTAACGAGAAATAAAGTTGGAGATCAAGGAGTTAAGGCCCTAGCCCAGGCTACAGCCTTAACAGCCCTTAATTTAAATGATAATCAGGTTAGCGATCGAGGGGCAGAAGCTTTAGCAAAGAGTACTACACTGACTACTCTTGATTTAGGAAATAACATAGTCGGTGATCAAGGAGCCAAGATATTAGCAGGGAGTTCTACTCTTACCTCTCTTAATCTTGAATACAATAGTGTTGGAGATCAAGGAGCTGAAACCTTAGCACGCAACACTATACTTACATTTCTTAATCTAGATAGAAATCATATTGGCATGCAAGGCGCTGAAGCTCTAGCACAAAATACTACTTTGACCGCTCTTGATTTAGGAAGTAATATAATCGGTGACCAAGGAGTTGAAGGCTTGGCACGGAGCTCTACTTTAAAGTCTCTTAATTTAGGATGGAATAACATTAGGGAACAAGGAGCTTCTAATCTAGCACAAAATACTTCACTTATAGTTCTTCATTTAGAATATAATCAGATTGGCAATCTAGGAGCCTCAACTTTAGCTAAAAACTCCACTCTAATATTACTTGATTTAGAAAGAAATAATATTGATAGCCAAGGTGCTGAAGCCTTAGCGCAGAACACGATTCTGACATCTCTTTCTTTATCGGGAAATAAGATTGGCGATCAAGGTGCTAATGCCTTAGCGCGGAACACAACTCTAACATCTCTTGATTTAAGGAAAAATAAGATTGGCGATCAAGGTGCTGAAGTTCTAGCGAAGAACACAACTCTAACATCTCTTGATTTAAGGAAAAATAAGATTAGCGATCAAGGTGCTGAAGCCCTAGCGAAGAACACAACTCTAATATCTCTTAATTTAAAGAAAAATAAGATTAGCGATCAAACGAAAAAGCTTATAAAAGAAGTACTGCAAAGAAATCAATCTACTACTTGTATTCAAGCTTCTACTCAATCTTTCCCCTCTCATGTTAAACCTTTATCACATCCTCATATCGTATCTTCTCAATCTCTAGAAAGAGGTTACCTTACCCGAAAACAATCAGAAAAAGCAGATTGGGTTTATACAGGTCTTTCTCTCGATGGTGGTGGTGTGCGAGGCCTCATTCCTGCTTTAATGGCAGCGCATCTCGAAGATGTAGCAGGAAAACCCCTATATAAAATGTTTGATTATATAGGAGGAACTTCTGTAGGTGGGATTCTCAGTCTTGCTTTTTCAGTTAGTAACAATGGTTATACTCCATTATGGTCTACGAGTGACGTTGTTAAGCTTTTTAGTGAATATGGAAACCATATTTTTCCTCAACAAAGTTTTGGGAATAAAATTATGAACCCTGCTGGTCTTCTCCATGCTATTTATGATCCAAGGCCTTTAGAGAATCTGCTCAAAAAATATTATGGAAATTGTACCTTAGAACATGTATTAACAAATGTTCTTGTGACAGGGGTTGTGCATGGCATAGGAGATCCCTTCATCTTTGACAACCGTCAAGCAAGAATAGATCCATCAAAAAACTTTTATCTTACTGATATAGGGCGAGCGACTTCAGCAGCCCCCACGTACTTTCCTGCCGCAGAGATTTGGAATGTAAATCGAACACAAAGATATACTTTTAATGACGGGGGAATGGGTCTTAATGATCCAACACCTTTACTTATAGAGCGGTTATCTCTTATGGCCCAAGATAGATTGCTAGATCGCGATCGTTTTTTTGTTTTATCTTTAGGAACGGGAGATCTAGAAGCTCCTCAAGCACCGCATACAAGAGCAGGAATTGGAGGTTGGGTATTAAAAGGCGGAACGATAATTAATGAAGCTATGGAAGCTCCGGGGAAATTTTTTAGGCAATTTACATCGCACCATTTCCAAGGTCGTTATTATCGTCTTCAACCTAGCTTATATTGGGGATGGAATGATCCTTTACAAGAACCCCCTACTAGTGCAAAGCAAGTATTAATTTCAGAAGCGCCTTTGGATAATGCTGAAGAGAAATTCCTTAAGTTATATGAGGTGGCAGCTAAACATATGGCTTTAAAGGTACTTGGCGACAGAGATAATCCTTCTGAACTTGTTCGCCAGCTTCAGATAAATACAGATCGGAAAGCACCAACATATCTCGGAGTAAGTGAGGAAGAGGAGGCAGATGATGATACACTATTAACTGTTCTTACCCCGCAAGAAAGTCCTCTTATTCGACCATTAGAAAAAAAAAACAGAAATAAACGGAAGGATAAAGCTGATGATTTTTCTGCAAAAAGAAAACAAGTAGCAACACCTGAACCTGCAGGAACATATAGCATTTTTGATAAAAGTAAACTCCCATTGGAGCGCTATATTCGACAGCTTGCCCTACTTGTTAATCAACCTGTAAGGTTTCAAGCTGCCTTTGATAAAGTGCCTGCACACTTTAAAGAAGAGTTACTTAGCCAGCTTAAAGAAAGAGAAATTTTACGTGACGACTCTTCGGGAGACAACTCCGCCACTACTAGCTAAAAGTTAGTAGCTTGACTTTAAAAAGAACTTTCTAAAAAATTAGGAAATGGTCTCAAGAATTCTTATTTAGATACCTCCACGGGATACTATTAACTTATTGAGGTTAGTTAGGAGAATGCAATGAAAGTTTTTAATCTTAAAGCTAGGCTTTTTCTAAGTATTTTAAATCTTTGTATGGTAAGTAATTATGTTCTTTACGCAAGTGCAGATATAGTTGAAGAGAATGAAAAGCCTTCTTTATCTTCACCGGTTGCTCAGCCTACACAAACTTCTACGCATAATTCAGATAAAGAAAAAGAAAGAAAGCGAAAAAGAAAAGAGAAAATCAATGGCTCTCCCCTTTCTCAAGGCCCTAGCGAACAAAGACCTTCTAAGAAGACAACCAATCCTTTAAAAGTTAAAGATGACTCTATTATTGCTAGTACATCTTCAATTACCCCTTTGTTGGAGAAAGAAGCCGAATTAGAGCCCTCCTACGTTTCTCCTGATACTCCTATATTTGCTCTAGAAGTTTTATTATTAATTTTTGACGCTGACTTAACCCTTTTACCAAAAGCTAGCTGCTTGAATCATGAGTTGTATAAATGGGCTCAGCCAAAACTTCGAATGTTTGGTGCTTTAAAAAATGCAGTTTATTATGATGGTACCTCTAAATCCCAGCAATTAGAGAAAGATATTTTTGATAAAAATTTTGCAAGTCTTATATTTAGTAAATACTTATGGGGTAAAGAAGTTGAAGTCAATAAAAGGTTGAGATTTTACTTGAAAGAGTTTGTGAAGGGATGTGAGATTAAGAGCTTAGAAATTTATATTGATAATCAAAATGAAATTTTACCCTTGCCTTCCCTATCCTTAGCAACAAGATTTAGGTGGGTTGAATTAGTAGAAATATGGCACAAGCTAAATGTGTATAAAAACATTGTTTCTCAATACAATCGACTATGGGAAACTTATAAGATCTCAAGAATCTTTGTAGAAACCCTAGATCAAGGTCCTTTTGCTTATAATGAAAGCTATAAAAGACTTCACGAAAAACATTACAAACCTGTTCTCAGTGGAAACTTTATTTCTTATCCATATGAAGAAGCCCGGGGTGAAATGTGTCAGATAGCGGGCTTCTTGCAATGGCCTCGGGCTCCACTGATAAGAGAACTTACGTACTCGCTTATTGAACTTGATAAGTTAGCCCTGGCTGCAAGTGGAAAAGCTGAGGAATTTTATGATAATTACCCTGATCTTCAAACGATGAAAGCCTACCAACAAGTCTCTGTTGATTTGAGCCAAAATAGCCCCGAGGTACGTTTGAATAAGCTGCAATTCATTAAGGAAAAAATTATTGAAGGCGGGAATCAACACTTATCTTATGTAGAAAAGTACATTAAAGAGCTTAAACATTATTTAATGTTGGGCTAGTTAAGGTAGAAATCCAAAGGGAGTTTAAGAAGCTTTCCAATTAAATAAATATAATTATATAGATAAAAAGCAAGGAAGTAGTATAGGCACTTGTAAGATTCACAGAGTTATTTCAATTTTTAATAGCTACTTCAGTAAGGTATTTATGTGAAATAAGTTTCTCTTTTAAGCGATCGTATTTAAGCTCTACTTCTTCATGAAAAGGTGTTTCAAACATAAGCTTTGAGTATTTTTCATTAGGAGTGTTTTCTCCAAGAGAGCCATGAGGGCGGTGCGAATTATAATAAAATTCCCAGAGCTGCTTTTTTACAAAAGTTTGTAGTCATAGCTCACCTGCATGACCACATGATGCCTTTTTCTAGCCCTTTTGCCTATCTTTAGTTAGATGCCTCAATAATTTTTGGACTATTTAACAAACGAAAAGTAATAAAAGTCGAAGGAGGACATTTATTACTCTAAATGCATTACACAATAATTTAAGCAATAATGCCGTTGAAGTTCCTCTCTATTAAATTAAAAAAATAGTCAACCATTATTAAGCATAGATTCTATAATCTTATTATTTTGGTCCTCAATTTCTTGTAAAAGAATCTCTGCAAGCGTTGGCCAGCCATACTTAAATAACATTTCTGCTAGCATTTGTTGTGCTTCAGTACTGCCATAGTTCAGTACTTGGCGATAATAGGGATCAATTTGCTTGATGTCGTAAGTTGCTAGTAAACATGTACCAACAATTTTCTGAACTTTTAAAGAGGCATAAAGAACAATTTGACGAAAAAATAGTTCCCTCTCCTTCAAAGAAGATTGAGTTGATAGAAAGTTGATAAATATACGAACTTTAGCTTCATCTGTCTGTTTTGCTACTTCACGAAAAAATAATTCTGCATTATGAACATTTCCTTTTCGGAACAAAAGACGCCCCAATTTAAAATTAGAAAGAATATCTTTCCTTGCTGCTGCTTGATATAAAAAATTTTCCGCTTCATTATCTCGTCCTTGTTCCATCAGATAGTCTCCTAATCCATAAATAGCTTCTTGATGACCTTGTTTTGCTGCTTGACGATAAAGAGATTCTGCTTGAATATATTTTCTTTGATCATGATACAATCTTCCCAAATGGAATTGAGCGTCTGCGTAGCCTTGGTTAGAAGCTTGACGATAAAATAGTTCAGCCTTTTTATATTTACCTTCATTATATGCAATACTGCCTAACCTATATTGTGCCTGAGGCAAATTGCCTGCAGCTGCAGCGTATAAGAATATCTTTTCATAACCTTGCCATGAATTCTTAAAGATTGAGTGTGAGCTTTTTGTTAACCATGTGGAACAAAATCGACTTATATTATAGAAATCAATTGGAGGCATCTCTAGATTAAGCATCGCCTGAGGAAAATTGAGAGCTTGTTTTTCGTGGATAATAGTAGGAATCAAAGGAGTTTTTAACTTAGTGGAGATACTATCTAAAAATCTATAAAAAAGATTACAATCTGAAACTTGATACAAGCCTAGTAAATAATATGCTTTAAAATAGGGCCTATAATTGTGTGTAAATACTATAAATTCTTTAGAAAATATATCATTCTTCGAAACAGGTATGTAAACTGAGGTTACATAACTTTTTAAAGCTGTTTCTTGAACTGAGTCAAGAGAAGAGGTTTGTAAAGCCTTATAAATATCTAAAACACTGATATTACTTTTAAAAAGAGCCGGCAACAATTTTGATGTGCTCAATATGTGTCCTATGGCTATGGGGGTTAGAAGAGCTTTATGAAAGACATCAGGTGCCGCATAAAATCTTTGTTTAACATCATTGCCAATAAAATAATCATTAATTATTTCTTGTACTCTTTGTTTTACTTTTTCACTCCGACCTATTTTACATAATACTGAAGAGAAATCTTTTTTGACTAAATAATGATCAAGTGATAGAAGAGGATCTTTCATAATATTATCCCACAATCTGCAGACTAACCGTGCGTTACTCATCTCTATATAGTTTAGATGGTCAAAAATATTAAGAAATA
This sequence comes from Alphaproteobacteria bacterium, assembly GCA_016742295.1. Taxonomy (GTDB): domain Bacteria; phylum Pseudomonadota; class Alphaproteobacteria; order JAGOMX01; family JAGOMX01; genus JACVCA01. The sequence continues at coordinate 12,329 of JACVCA010000022.1, forward strand.
ATTCATAAGGTAGGTAATTCCATTTATTAGGCGCTATAAAAGTATGTTCTTTCAAAGGAAGGTCTTCTTGCTCGAATTGAAAATATCTAAAAGCTGAATTATAGGCGCCATACCATTGCTCTTCAAATGAAGCGAAGCTGCAGCTTGAGAAGCTAATCCCACCAATAAAAAATATAAGCTTGAAAACGTACATTTGATCTTCCTTTCAATCTTGATCTTCTTTCTATCTCACACAGAGGTGGTACCCCATTTTTGGACAGTTTAGCAGGAAGATTAAGCTATAGGGGCCTTCTCCCTATTTTAGGGCCGGGGATGATGAGAAAATCCGACTTTTATTTATCTCAATACACCTTGGTTTGCAATGCCCTTCTTCCTGCATTTCGAAATGAAAACTACATGCTATTTGCATTCCTATTTGAAATGATTTAAACTCACATACGATGATGTGGTCATAAATATACTTCTGTGTGACCCTCAAGCCCACAGAAATTATACGATGATACATCAAAACTAAATATTAAGGCCAAG
>JACVCA010000301.1 GCA_016742295.1 Alphaproteobacteria bacterium
TATTTTTTTTACCCAACCAAAACCTCCTTTTTCATTTGGAGCGGTGGTTCATCTAATTTGGCAATTAAGAAACTGCTTGAAATAGGGTTTATAAGGGGAAGTATACTCTTTCTTAGTTCTTCTTCTGAGATACTTTGTAATCTAGAATGGGTAAGAAGAGTTCCCTCAGCTGAGTATGCACCATCACCATCTAATTTATCCTGGAAAAAACTGCTTAAAGTAGTACCTATAGGTGGAAGTACACTCTTTTTTATTGTTTCTAAGATACTTAGTAATCTAGAATGGGTAAGAAGGGTTCCTTCAGCAGAGTACGCACCACCATGAGTATGTACCCCTAAAATATAATATCTTCTTTCCTTATCTATATGCGCTATAATAGGACTTCCACTCTGCCCTTCTAAGGTGTTAATATCATAGGTTAATCTCTTCTTCTCAGCAAAAATTAATCGACCAGAATTCTTATACATTTGAGCGCTCTTTACTCTGGGAGTCTTTTCTAAGGTCTTGATTTTTACACGTTTGGCTGGATAACCAGCAATAGTAAGCATATAATCATTGTCAAGATAATGCTCATCTGAAGCTAATAAGCTGGCCCAGCCTGTTTGATATCCAACGGAATCTTCTAGAATTATTATTCCCATGTCATAAGGTAAATTATCATCTTTATTTTCAATCCATCCTTTAAAGACCTTTAGGATATTTCCTTTTTTATCGCCAAATGGTTTAATATTTTTATATTGGCCTGGGGTAAATATAACTTCTTGTGCCCAACCTCCTCGGGTATGGTCATAAAGATTATGAGCTGCTGTTAAAACATGATTAGGCCCTATCAATACGCCCGATCCTACGCATTGAACAGGAAAATTGTCTGCTTGACCTTTAGGAAAAGTGATGACCAGAACACCAAGATATCTATAAGGTATCCTTTTTACTTTTTTATCTTGTAGCTTCTCTAAGTTAGAAATTGGAGCACTCTGAGCTTGTATTATAGTGGATTTTTCATTACTATCTATGGGTACAAACTCATAACTTCCGTCTCTAGCTGCTTGAGCAACAAAGCAAAAAGAGTCCTTGTCATAACTAGGGAACTCAATAGTCTGGGCCTTCTTATTACTTTCTCCCTCATAAGAAGGCACATAATATCCTACCTGTTCTAAATAAGATAAATTGAAGCCCTCTTCCTGATGGTAGGTTCTTTCAATATTTGATATAGCTCTTTCTACAAGCTGTTCTGAAACATCTTCCTCATGAATATTTGATCCAAAAGCTTCAAAACATTCATAATATAGAAAAATAAATATTACATGTAAGTAATAACGCATAATTTACCCATTTTTATTATATTATTAAGATCTACATTTTTTACTATTAAATAATACCCATTTTAATATTTAAAATTCTCGTAAAGATAGCTTAACCTTCATTAGTTTTTTGGGTGCCTTCCGATGTGCTCTCACTTCTAACTGAACCTTTTTGCTGTGCTATAACTGTTAAGCTACCCACTATTTGATCACTGGAACTTTGAGCTTTTATAATTTCCTTGGGAAGTATTGATTCATTTATGCTATGAAAGATTTTATCAAATTTGCTTAATGTAAGGCGTGTAC
>JACVCA010000023.1 GCA_016742295.1 Alphaproteobacteria bacterium
CTTATACGCCCTAGCACTTAAAATCAAGTAAGATTTACTCAAATCATTAGTTTTATTGACTGTCTTTTGGAGGGTCTTGAGTATGCTTATGTGATGTTGGTTGGCCTTGCAGCAAATGAGATAATGAAGACGACTTAAAAAACGCTGGTATCTCATTTCCAAAGCCAATAACAGGAACGTTAGGTAATGCTGGCAAATTTTTCTCTTTGCGGTTTATAACATTCTTTTGAAATTGAGTTTTGCCCTGAGGAACGTTCGAAGTTGGAGCAGGTTTTGAGTTCTTTCCTGCACTTACTTTGTTGACTCCAGAGGTTTTTGCTTTTCTCAATGATTTAGACTTGTGTACTTTTGGAGATATGAAGGCAGTGCCGTTAAAAGTGATAGCTTCTCCAGTATTATAGTCATTAATTTTAGTTTGAAGCGTTCGTGCTATATTTTCCCAAGTTGATTGCTCCTCAGGGGTTACAAAAGTTATAGCGACCCCCTGCTGGCCAGCTCGCCCTGTGCGCCCAATACGATGAATATAGTCATCCGAGGATCCCGGAACATCAAAATTAAAAACATAAGATAACTTTTCAACATCAAGACCGCGCGCAGCAACGTCGCTTGCAACTAGCAAAGGAATTTCACCTTTTTTAAAAGCTTCTAGAGTAGTAGTTCTAAGTTCCTGAGATAAATCACCATGTAAAGCTTCCGCTTTAAAACCATAACGTTTAAGTGAGGTGCACAATGTACTGGCATCACGTTTCCGGTTACAAAAAATGATAGCTGTTTGGACAGACTTTGTAGCTAGAATATCGCGCAAGTTTTTCTTTTTATTGCGAGCAGCAGTGTAAAGAACTTGTTGTGTAACGGTTTCGGCTGTCGTAGTCGCAGGCGTTACTGTTATTTCAATAGGATTTTTCAGGAATGTTTGGCTAAGATGGCGTATTTCTGCGGGTACTGTAGCAGAAAACAAAAGTGTTTGCCGTAAGGCAGGAAGAAGACTTAAAATACGTTCGACCTCAGGAATAAAGCCCATGTCAAGCATACGGTCTGCCTCATCAATTACTAATATTCTAATATCATGGAGCAAGATTTTACCTCGCTCAAAAAGATCAATAAACCGGCCTGGTGTTGCAATCAAAACATCAACTCCCCGGTCAAGATTTTTCTCTTGCTCAACAAAAGAGGTGCCGCCAATCAATAGTGCTTGTTTGAGATTGCAATATTTACTATATGTTGTGAAATTTCCCCCTACCTGGGCAGCAAGCTCACGCGTAGGTGCTAAAACCAAAGAGCGGGGCATCCGTGCCTTTGCTCGTCCAGTGGAAAGCTTATCAATCATAGGAAGAGTGAAGGAGGCGGTTTTCCCTGTCCCGGTCTGAGCGCAACCAAACACATCGCGACCTTCTAAAATATGAGGAATAACTTGACTCTGAATTGGTGTAGGTGCAGTATAACCCGCTTCTTCTATTGCACGCAGTAATGCTTCAGATAAGCCGATTTCTGAAAAACTTTTGGGTAGTGTGGTAAATTTATTCAACTAATCCTCATTTTTAAGTCATTTTTTATATAAGAACAATGAAAGTAAAGTTCAGGTAGCCTTTTGCTTAAAAAAGCTTCTCATTAAAAATTACGTTATTTTTTATTGAGAACCAAATTAAATAGCTTCTCGAAAAACATTAATACTCTATAAGTAAAATGATTAATAATTGCTAGATAGCCACTATAAACCCTTCTCTAATGCAAAAAATCTTTGAAGGTGTGACTTTTTTGCAGCAATTTAGTGCGATAAAATTCTAAACTGGAATATTAAAAGTTTAAATAATCATCTTTTTAATGACTGTTTTTCAAGGGGTGATTTAAAAAGGCTTCTGCGAGCTGGCAAAACTCTACGACACTTAGCTCTTCAGCGCGGCACATTGGATTAATGTGTGCTTTATTTAAGATAGCTTCAGTTTTGTCATACCCAATACTTTTTAAGCTTGAGCGAAGCATTTTTCGTCTTTGTCCAAATGCAGTTTTAACAACTAAAGACAACATTTTGGTATCAGCGGCAGCTAATGGTTGAGCATGTGGCGTTAAATGTACCACTGTAGAAATCACTTTGGGAGGAGGTAGAAAAGCTTGAGGAGGAATATCAAAAACGCGTTCAACTTTACAAAGCCACTGAGTCAAGACTGATAAACGACCATAAGATGAACTCTTAGGGACAGCCAAAAGACGTTGAGCTACTTCCTTTTGAAACATTAGAGTTAAGCTTTCAAAGGACTTAATCTTATCCAACCATTGAAAGAGCAGAACAGTTGCAATATTGTAAGGTAGATTTGCAACAATTTTTCGAGGTGCTTGTCCCAGTATTGCAACATCAACATTAAGAGCATTAGCGGCAAGAATTTCAAGTTTTGGCGAGAGTATCCGTAAATCTTCAAGAGCTTCTCTACAGCGTGGATCAAGTTCAATTGCAATAACTCTTTCAGCACCAGCTTTTAAAAGGCTGCGTGTTAGTCCCCCAGGGCCGGGCCCTATCTCAATGACAGAGCGCCCTTCCAATTTTCCTGCTGCGCGTGCGATTTTGTCAGTTAGATTTAGGTCCAATAAGAAATTTTGTCCAAGATGCTTTTGAGGCTTTAAAGCAAATTTCTTAAGTGTTTCCTGAAGAGACAGCAATTTAATATCCAAATTTTTTGTAATTTTAAAGTCGAATATTAATAAAAGCTGTCCGCCTTAAATTTCTGAGTTCACGTTGAGCAATTAAGGAGAGCTTTTGTTCCATAAGATTCCGATAAACTTCATCTTTGCTTGGAGCCTCAGGAGAAATTGTTTGTTTATCGGAGATGAAAAAGACGAAAACTCCTTCGTTTGACTCAATGGGGGGAGTCGCACGATTGAGTGGAAGTTTTACCAATAGGTCTCGAAGTTGAGGACTTAAATCTGTAAGGGGAACTTTATTAAGGGATTTAAAATGAGTGGAAGGGATATCTCCTACTAATTTTTCAAACATACCCTGGCTTTTAGCATTTTGGCTGACTGAAGTAGCTTTTCGAAACACGGTTTCTCTCTCCATCTGAGAGGCATTTGATGGAAATGGAAAAAGCGCCTGTTGAAACGTAATTACAGTTTCCTTTGCTCCAAAGCTACCTGCTTCACGCCGATTACGTAGCATTACAATATGATAAGCATTTTGCATTTTAATAACTTGTGAAACATTGCCTGGGTCCATGATACGAACAATTTTCTGAATAGGTTTTTCCAATTGGTTTATAGGCATCCAGCCAATATCTCCACCGCGCGATGCACTGGCAGAATGTGAAAATTGCTGTGCAATCATAGAAAAATTAGCGCCATGGCGTAGCTGCTCAGCAAGATGGAGAGCTTGGTTTCTTACTTTATGTTCATCAGTTGTATCGAAAGGTAATACAATCTCAGCTAATAACACCTGTTGCTGCGCTTTACTCATTTCAAGGTGATCCAACACTTTGGCCACATCTTTATCATTAATTTGGATTAAAGGCTGGTAACGTTCTTGAATATAACGATGCCAGGCAACACCTGCTTTAATCTGGTTGAGAAGAACTGAGCGAGGAATTTGATGAGCCTTTAAAAATTGATTAAGCTCTCCTTTAGCCATACCGTTACGTTCTTCCATATTTTGGAAAGAGGTTTCAATTTCTTCTGCAGAAGGTTTAATTTCGAACAAGGCCGTAATCTGAGATTGCAGTACTTCATCAATCATCAATTTTAAAATTTGCTCGTTCATTTGCGCTTTTACTTCTGGAGAGTTTTTAATACCACTTGAGATCATGACTAGGCGTACACGCGCATCAAGTTCAGACTTTAAGATACTACTTTCATTAACAACGGCTGCGATACTTGCTTCATTAGAAAGCTTTTTTGTCAATTGTTTTTGATTTAATGGCTGAGAATAAGCGTTAGTGTTAAAGCAAAAAGCTAAAATTATGAAACAATTTACAAATATTATTTTCATTTCGTTCAACCTAAACTTTCTGAACTAGAGTTTAAATAAGGGGCTGATTAGAGGCACCTAAAAATCAGAATCGCAAATTTTTATTAAAAATATTACCATTCATATGACCATATCGTCTATAATCTCCAACATGTTTAAAATCACATCTTATATCCTTCGTCAACTCAGTTGGACGACTTTTTTTATTGCCCTGGTTTTGAGTGGCGCAATTTGGCTTACCCAATCCTTACGTTTCATTGATATTGTTTTAAACCAAGGTTTGCCGTTTAGTACTTTTTTAAACCTAATTTTCTATTTACTCCCAGACTTAATAAGTATCGTACTCCCTTCTGCTCTTTTAGGAAGTGTGATTTTTACCTATAATCGGCTCACCGTGGATCAGGAACTAATCGTGCTACGCTCAGTTGGGGTGAGCGATTGGCAACTTACTAAGCCTACTCTGATTGTTGCTGCGACAGTCACAATGATTCTCTACGCTATTTCACTTTATCTTTTACCAATTGCCTTCCAAAATTTCCGCAATCTCGAACACCATATTCGTAACACTGCCTCTCTGTCTCTTCTCAGAGAAGGAGAATTCAATACTATTCAAGGTTTAACAGTTTTTATTCATTCTAGTGAAGGGCCTAAAAATTTTAAAGGAATAATTATCGAAAACACTCGTGATCCTCAAAAACCATTTCTAATCATTGCTGAAAACGGCTCAATCATTGAAAGTGAGCAAGGTGCGCGTCTTATTCTTACACGGGGTATACGTCAGGAAAATTCTCCTAAAACTGCTCAACCTTCAATGCTTTATTTTGATCAATATACCCTTGACTTGAGTGCTGGATTTCCTATAAATCCAAATCGGTCTCGCAAGCCTCATGAATACTTTCTTAAAGATCTCTTTCAACCTAACAAAACTCAGTTAAGCCTTACACAAAGAAAAAAATTTAGAGCTCAAGGACATCAACGGATTTTGGGCCCACTTCATGCCCTAGCCTTTGCTCTAATAGGTGTATGCACATTTTTATTTGGTGATTTTAATCGGCGTGGACGCGCTAAGAGAATTTTATTAGTCATTGGTCTTTGCTGCCTTCTCCAGGTGGCAACAATTGCGCTTGTACACTTCTCAGAAAGAGCATCTCATGCTATAGACCTCGCTTATATGATACTAATTCTTGCCATTTTAAGCCCTCTAGCTTTATGCCTCCAAGGTTTAGAAGGCTTTAAGCGCCTATCTCTATTAATTGATTATTTTACAACTAAAAAGAATTAAAAAGTGAAACTCTCTTATACTCTTTCAATCTATCTTTCTAAATTCTTTTTTCAACGGTTTATGATTTTTTTGTCAACTCTTTCAGGGATTATACTGCTTTTTGATTTTTCTGAACTTTTAAGACGCGTCTCATCTAAACCTGATATCCATATGGGGATTGTTACGCAAATGGCACTCCTGCGTTTGCCTCAACTTTGTGAACAATTGTTGCCTTTTATTGTCTTTTTTACCGCAATGTTTAGTTTATGGCGTTTGAGCCGTTACAATGAGATTTCTGTTGTCCGAGCTGCTGGAATTTCTGTATGGCAGATGCTTTTTCCTTTTATAGCAAGTGCCCTTTTTATAGGTTTTCTTGATGTAGGAGTCATCAATCCTATTGCTGCCAAAATGATGGAAGGCTATGAATTTCTTAATAAAATACATTTCCATGGAGAAAAAGGTGGAGTCTCAATTTCAGAAGGAGGAATTTGGGTCCGTCAAATCACAAAAACTGGCCCTATTGTATTGCGTATTAGTCGCATTGACGTTTCTAAAAAACAGTTATCTAATGTTATGATTTTAGAGTATAAAGCAGATGATGCCTTCCAAAGAAGAATTGATGCGAAATGTGGCACACTTATAAAGGAAGGGCTGGAACTTGAACAGGTATGGATTTCACAGGTAGATGAACCGCCAAAGAAGCTAGTAAGCTTATTCTATCCGGTCAATATTACAGTTTCATCTTTTCAAGAGAATAACAAGACACCTGCACATTTATCTTTTTGGAGTTTACTTCAATATAGTCAGCTTATGGAAAAATCGGGACTTTCAGGACTCAAGTACCGTTTGTACTGGCACTCACTTATAGCTCGTGCATTCTGGTTAGTTGCCATGATCTTCATAGCTACTATATTTTCTCTACGTTCTCCTCGAGATGGCGGTAAGACATTCCTAATTGTATCAGGTGCAGCTGTAGGTTTTATACTTTATATTATTCGAGATATAACATATGCTATGGGACAATCTTCAGTACTCCCTACATTACTTGCAGCATGGGCACCTACTGCTATAAGTGCAATGTTAGGAGTTGCGATATTGTTACATCTGGAAGACGGTTAAGGTTGAAATAGAGTATGAAAAAGTTCTTGCTTTTAGGGATCATTTGTTTTGTAGGGATAAGCCCATTATATGCTTTTACAAAGGAAGCAAGTCTGACTCTAGAAGAGGATCTGCCCACGCTTTTGCGTGCTGATACGATTACAGTTGACCATGATTTAGGCCTCATTAAAGCGCGGGGTAATGTTGAGATTTATCGCGGTGAACGCAAGCTTAAAGCAGATCTTATTACTTATAGTCAGCAAACAAATGTTGTGACAGCTTCAGGTAATGTTGTTCTCTTTGAAATAAGTGGGGAAGAAGTTTTTTCCAATTATGCGGAATTAAGTGGAGATTTAAAAGAAGGGATTATTAAAGAAATCCGCATTGTTATGGCTGATGATGCAAGATTTGCTGCAGCAACTGCAAAGCGATTTGAAGGAAATAAAACCCAAGTTGAGCGTGCAGTCTTTTCTCCTTGTAAAATATGTAAAGCGCAGCCTGATAAAGCTCCTCTCTGGCAGCTCAAAGCCCAGACAGCTCTTTGGGATACAGACTCTCATGATATTATTTATACTGATGCGGTTATGGAAATGTTTGGGATTCCTGTTTTCTACACCCCTTATTTCCGTCATCCGGACCCAACAGTCAAACGTCGTAGTGGGTTATTGTCACCAAGCTTAGGAAGTTCGCCTACTTTAGGATCTTTTGTAAATATTCCTTATTATTTTGTATTATCTTCAGATAAAGATCTCACTTTAAGCCCGCTATTTACAACTGAAGGTGGAGAATTTATGGGAGGTGAGTACCGTCAACGCCTTAAAAATGGCACTTTTGCATTTGTAGGAAGTGTAGGCCAAGCAAAAAAAATTGTTCAACCAAAAAAGCAAGAGCGTAAGACGAAAACACGCTGGCATATTGATGAGACATTACATTTAAATTTTAATAAAAATTGGCGAGGAGGAGTTGATGTTGTTCGTGCGAGTGATCAAACTTATCTGAGGCAATATCCTTTTTATGGTCATACCTCCAAGAGTATCCTTAAAAGTACAGCATTTGCTGAAGGATTTTATAATCGGAGCTATGCTTCAATTGAAGGTCTTTCTTTCCAAGGTCTGCGCGAAGCTGATATCCAGAAGACGACCCCTCTTATTTTACCTATGGTTAATATTAATTACCTCAGCCATCCTGGAGTTTATGGGTCGCGATGGACTTTTGATGGCAACTTTCTCTCTCTGACAAGACAAAAAGGTACAGATACTCGACGGTTCTCATCTAAGGGAAGTTTTCAAGTGCCTTATGTATCTCCTTTTGGGGACGTCTATGTGGTTGACTTAAGCTTGCGAGGTGACGTGTATCACACAAATCATTTTGTGCCTTTGTTAAATAATAAAGAGATTAATGAAACCCGAGGCCGCGTCTTCCCTCAAGTAATGCTTGATTGGCACTATCCTTTCTTTAAATCCTTTGATACTTATAACATTGTTATTGCGCCAGCAGCGAATTTAATAGGGGCCCCTAAAGTTAAAAAACAAGAAAGGTTTCCTAATGAAGATAGCATTATATTAGAACCAAATGATTTAAGCCTCTTGCAGGCTAGCCGATTTCCAGGTTTAGATATTATTGATGACGGTAGCCGTATAGATTATGGTCTAAAGGCAGCAACTACAATGTATAATTTTGGAAGGGGTAATATCTTTGTAGGACAAACCCATGCTTTTCAAAAACCATCAATGATACTACATGGAACAGGTTTTGGCTGCAAGAGTTCTGATTATATTGGTAGAGTGGAATTAGATATAGGATCTTACATTAATTTTCACTATCGTTTTCGTATTGACACAGAGAACCTTGTAGCTCGGCGCAATGAATTGGATTTAAGAGTAGGGCAACCAATCTTACAGTTGGGAGTAGATTATATTAAGTTACCCCGCTACTTGGGTGAAACAGACAGCGTAGGAGGAGAGCAGATTGCTTTAAGTGTCAGTTCGCAATTCGTGGAAGATTGGACAGGGATTATTTCAACCACGCGTGAATTAAGTAAGAAAACAGGATCATTAGCACATAGTGCAGGCTTAAAATATACCGATGAGTGTTTCGAGTTTGAAACTCTCATAACTAAAAGTTTTTATCGTGATCGCGATTTGAAGCCTGGAATGGGATTTCTTTTCCGTTTAATGTTTAAAACTTTGGGTGAATTCAGTCACTCATCCACGATTGGAGCGCGTGAACGCTCAAATCCAAATGCTACTCTTGAAAAACCTTAGGGATTTAATTGAGATGGGTATCAATTGAAGGATTTTGAGGCAAGAAGGATGGGTCTCAAAAACTGATTTGCAAAATACTAAGAAGCATTTGAGAAACAGAAGAGCAGAAAGCTATCCTTTAAGCTTAAAAGACGAAAAGTGACAACTTATCCTAATATAACCTAATCCTAATTTAACCTAAATTTTCCAGCTTTGGCGCTTAGTCAGTTTTATTTTCAATAAGTTTTTTTGAGGTTATTTTACTTTGAATATGAATTTTTCGAGGCTTCATAGCTTCAGGAATTTCACGAATTAAAAGTATACTCAATAACCCATTATCTAGAGAGGCTTCGCCAATTTTAATAAAGTCAGCCAATTGGAAGTGTCTTTCGAAGGCTCGCCCTGCAATACCACGATAAAGATATTTTACAGCGCTTTGATCTTGGCGGATCTTTCCGCTGATAATAAGGGTATTATCCTGCATTGTAATGTGGAGGTCATCTTCACTAAATCCTGCCACAGCCATTGTAATGCGGTATATATTCTCATCCATTTTCTCAATGTTGTAAGGTGGATAAGATTCAGAAGCAGTCTCAGAACGCATAGCAGAGTCCATCATCCGTAGTAAACGATCAAATCCAACGCTTGTACGAATGAGAGTAGTTAAATCAACTGGATTCACTTTCATATTCTCCATTGAGCAATATGTTTAAACCTCTAGATCCACAAAGGCATCTAACGAACTTAATATATATTATTTTAGCAAGAATTTCAAGAGTCAGTAAGTTTGAACTTTAAAATCATCAAAGCTTTATTCTTTCATATGATTAAATTACTTGAATCTCTTGAGTTTGTTCAATAATCCACGCGGCAGTTTCTTGACAAACAAGAGGGGTTAGTACTTTTCGAACGTAGCTATGATATTGATTTAGCCATTTTATCTCCGTACTATCAAGAAGTGTAATATCCACGAGGTTAAGACAGATTGGTACGACTGTTAAGGTATCAAAGCCAAGCATTGGATGTTCTGCAGTTGGAATATCATTTTTTTCAATGACGACTACAAGATTTTCAATACGGATACCATAAGCTCCAGGTTTATAATAACCAGGCTCATTTGAGAGAATCATCCCGGGTTGTAATCCTACTGAATTTCCCCGTTTATTAATGCTTTGAGGACCCTCATGAACATTTAGGTAGCTTCCAACTCCGTGTCCAGTCCCATGTTCATAATCAACGCCAATCTGCCAGAGAGAGTGGCGTGCTAGAATATCAATTTGTGATCCGCTAGTGCCTTTTGGAAAGCATACTTGTGCAATTGCAATGTGCCCTTTAAGGACGCGTGTAAACCGATCCTTTTGTTCGGGGTTAGGGGTTTGAAAAGCAATAGTGCGCGTAACATCTGTGGTTCCATCCAGATATTGTCCCCCTGAATCAAGAAGATAAAGAGAAGAGGGATCGATAATTCTATTGCTTTCTGGACATACGCGATAATGGACAACTGCACCATTTGATCCTGAGGCTGAAATAGTTTCAAAGCTTACATCTTTAAATAAGCTTTGTTGACTTCGCATCTGATAAAGCATCTTCACAGCATCAATCTCGGTGACTGTTTGCCTTGGAACCATGCTATAAAGCCAAGATAAAAAATTGCATAAAGCAGCGCCATCACGGATATGGGCTGCTTTCATACCTGCAATTTCAATAGCATTTTTACAAGCTTTTGGGAGGATGCAAGGATCATTACCTAGAACAACCTGTCCTCTCTCAGCGGTAATAATTTGGCTGATTTTATAGGGGGCTGTCTTAGGATCTATTAAGATCCTATAGTTTTGACGTGCATTTTGGCGAAGCACACTCTCAAACTCTTTAAGAGGGTGAATTCTTACTTTATTACCTAGATGAGAACGGCTTGTGGGTGTAATTTCATCAGAGTTGATAAAAAAGTCAATTGTTGCATCTTTATGAACTAAGGCAAAGGATATAGCCACAGGAGTGCAGGGCAAGTCATTGGCTCTGATATTCAGTAACCAAGCAATCGAATCAAGCATTGTAAGAACAACAACATCGATTCTTTCTTGATTAAGCTGATGTACCAATCCCATGATCTTATCTGCTGTGATTTTACCAGCATATTTAAATTCATGAATTGATAGCAACGTTTTTGGATATTCCGGCTGATCTTTCCAAATTTTATTAATAAAATTATCTTCACAAGCAACAAGTTGAGCGCCAACGCTGACGCATACACTTTGGTACTGCTCTATTTCATTTTCAGTATGTAACCAAGGATCATAGGCAACGCGATCTCCTTTTTTCAGCTCTTCACGTAACCAGCTTGAAGGTAAAATTTCAGCAAGGGGTTGGATATCGATTAGGGTGGCATCAACCTGATTTTGTGCTTGCAGTGTATAGCGGCCATCAACAAAAAGGGCAGCCTTATTGGTCGTAACAATTGCTAAACCAGCAGAACCATTAAAACCTGTAAGCCATTTCAAACGTTCTGCATAGGCGGGGATATATTCGCCCTGATGTTCATCGCTATGGGGAATGATAAAACCATTGACATGAGATTGCTGCATTTCGGTCCGAAGATTTTTCAAACGCTCAAATGAAATTGAAGGAGGCATAATTTTCTACCTTTGATTTTTTTATTAGAGATTCAAAATATCCAGGCCTAATAACTTGACTTAAGAAAGGAAATAAAACGGTTCTAAAAAGCATATTAGATAAATGATTCTAAGTGGATTTTTAAGGAAGATCAATTTATGTTTTTAACCTTTTACTCATAAAGTAGAGCGATATTAAATCTTGGAAACAGAAGAATTAATAAATGAAATTCTAAATTTAATTAACAATAAAAAATTGTAGATATTTTTATCACCTCTATACAGCTCAATCCATAATTTATCTATCTAGCTATAAATTTTTATTTATTAAATTTAATTTTGAAAAATTTCAAAAATATTTACCGATTATTAATCTAAATAAGCTTTAATTAAAGTAGGGAAGAATTTTAAAACTACATACTTTGAATTAATAAAAAGGGGGCCATCATGTTAGAGAGCACACAACATAAACTGGGAAGAATACGTCCACCACGAGTACAAATCACATATGATGTTGAAATTGGTACTGCGATAGAACAAAAAGAGCTACCATTTTTAATGGGGATCTTAGCTGATTTATCCGGAAAATCAAAAATAACTAAAACTCGACTTAAGGAACGCAAATTCATTGAAATTGACCGTGATAACATTGATGAAATCATGTCAGCCATTCAGCCTCGGGTTGCAATTTCTGTTAATAATAC
>JACVCA010000302.1 GCA_016742295.1 Alphaproteobacteria bacterium
TTTGTAAACCGAGGGTGGAAAAAATGGAGTTTGTAAAAACGATATTGGAGTAAGTTGTGAGCGCAAATATAGCCGGTACACTGTCGACTGCAAAGATGATATCTATAAATTCGATCATGATTAGAGTGACAAAAAGCGGCGTCCAGCAGATGCGGTATTTGCCCGTGGTTGGGTCAAGCTGCTTTATAAAAAATTTCTTACCATGTAATTGAGGCGTAATATAGACATACCTACGTAGGATTTTTAAAAGCGGGTTTGTGTTTATATTGAAGGATTTACCTGGGACAAATAACATCTTAATGCCGGTTGCCATTAAAAAGACTGCAAAGACATACAGGATCCAGCTGAATCTAGCGACTAATGTTGCCCCGAGGCTTATCATAATTGCACGTAACACGATAACGCCAAGGATTCCCCAAAACAAAACCCGGTGTTGGTATTTGAGGGGGATCATAAAAAAACTGAAAATGAGAGAGATCAGAAAAATATTATCAAGCGATAAGGATTTTTCAACTAGGAATCCTGTCAAGTATTCCTTAGCACTTTGTGCACCAAGCTGGTGCCAAATCCAGCCTCCAAAAAGGCAGGCAATGACTATGTAGAAAGCACTCATCCTGAGGCTATCTTTAATGCTGATTTCTTTTTGCTTACGGTGAAAGACCCCTAAGTCGAGGGCCAATAGGCAAAGAATAATCCCAATGAGGGTCCCCCACATCCAGAGTGGCTTATCCATTATTTTTCCTGCACTTGTTTAAATTTCACTTATATAAACCTATAATATCAGCAGGACAGTAAATTTATGATTAATAAATTTGCCATTGTTTTTTACTTGGCCTCCATCTCTTCAGGGTATTTTTCTAAATCCTCGAGGTAAGGGGCTAAATAACGAAGAACTTGTGAAATTACAATGGTTTCAAAATAAGTAATATCATCAAAACCGCCAAACTTTCTGTACTTTTAGAAGCGAATTCATTAATGAATCCAGAGGAGAGCTTTGCCGTGATCCTCACCGCCTCTAATAGACTTCTTTCAAGACTCAAGGCAAAGCTCATTCTTTATCAAAAAGTTACAAAATTACCTCAAAATTCTTGGTTGTTAATTTTCCTTTTTAAATCAAGGTATTTTGTAACTTTTCCATCATTCCTAGGGGAAATCTAATATAATACCCTTATTCCTCGCTTAGAGAGTTTATCAAGTTCTCGTTTCCCTGAATCGCCAATCTGATTATTATTAGCCACATTGAGGTATGTAAGGCTAGGGAGATTCGATAAAGCGGTGACCCCAGCATCCCCAATCTGATAGTTACTAGCCACATTGAGGGATGTAAGGCTAGGAAGATTCGATAAAGCGGCGGCTCCAGCGTCGCCAATCAAATTACTCCCCACATTCAGAGTTTTAAGGCCGCTGATCTTCGCCAAGGCCTCAGCACCATCGGGGCCAATCTTATTATAGCCTATCTCGAGAATTGTAAGGCCAGTGAGCTCTGACAGAGCCGTAGCCCCAGCTGCATTAATCTGATTACTACTTATATTGAGGTATGTAAGGCGAGTGAGCTGTGACAAAGCCTCTGCGCCGTCGTCGCCAATCTGGTTATGGCTTACATCG
>JACVCA010000024.1 GCA_016742295.1 Alphaproteobacteria bacterium
TGTTAAAACAAGATGGCCTGTCATTGCAGCTCTTAAGGCCATTTTAGCAATTTCTTCATCTCTGATTTCACCGATGAGAATGATGTCCGGATCTTGACGCAGAATTGAGCGAATTCCATCGGCAAAAGAAAAATTAAAGTTTTCCCGAATTTCAGTTTGACGAATGAGAGGAAATTTATATTCAATCGGTTCCTCAAGAGTCATAATATTTATATCGGTCGAATTTAATTCATTTAAAAGCGCATAAAGGGTGGTGGTCTTTCCTGAACCGGTTGGGCCAGTTATGATCATTAAGCCTTGGGGGTATTGCGAGAAAGTTTTCAAATTGGACAAAGTCACTTCGGAAAGTCCCAGGTGTTCCAATTTCATAAATCTTTCGCGTTTATTGAGTAGCCTTACTACAAGACTCTCGCCACGAGAGGTAGGGTGGGAGGAAACACGGCAATCAATTTCTTGTATTCCTTTGAGGTACGTAAAGCGCCCATTTTGAGGTTTACGTGATTCAGCAATATTCATCTCAGCCATAATTTTAAGTCTTATACAAATAGCAGGCCAATAATCCTTATGAAAAACGATGATTTGTGATAACACCCCATCAATTCGATATCTGATACGGACATAAATCTCTTCAGGCTGGAAATGAATGTCAGATGCACCTAGCTTTGCTGCCTCCAGTATCACTGCCTCTACAAGCCTTACAGTAGGATTGGCTAATGATGTGTCCTCATGAGGGTGATAGCTTGGATCATCTTCACGTCGCTTTTCAATTTCCTGAAAATAACTTGCGAATGATTTATTATATCCATAATACAAATCAATAGCGTTACTAATATCATCTGCAGTTGCTACAACAGGAACCAGCTTCAACTGAGGGCAGGTTTTTTGAACTTCATCTAGCGCTAAGACATCATAAACGTCTGCCATAGCTAAAAAGAGAGTCTGATCCTCTAAGGTAAGAGGAATGACTTTATATTGAGTGCAGGTGATGTGGGGCACCAATTCCACTACATTAGGATCCAAGATCATCTGGCAAATATGGGCTTCATTAAAACAACCCTGCTGTGCTGTAAGTTTTGCAAGGGCTTTATCCGTGATAAAGCCCTGTTCAATGAGGACTGTTTCAAGTTTTTTGCCATACCGTTTGTATTCAACTTCAGCAATTGCAAGCTGATCAGCTGATACGAGTCCTTGAGAGAGTAGAGAGTCTTTCAAGGTAATGATCTTTCCTACTTTCTGATGAGAAAGAACTGAATTCGAAGGTATAAAAGCGTTTTCTTTCAATGACTGTATCAATTAAATACCATTTGCTTATGAAATTTTAATCAATTGTTAGCATACTTAAACCAGGTAATACAAGATAATAATGTCTAAATGGCATAAAAAGAATTTGAAGTGGAGGATAGAGCAATTTCTATTAAAGAAGATGTGTCTTTGCTAGCACATTTACCGTCTGATCAAATAAGCCTGCTGCAGATTGCAATTGAATGCATTGAAGATGGATTTGCTGTATTTAATGCAGAGCAATACTTAGTCTTCTGCAATCAAAAATTCAAAGAATTATATTCTGTATTTAAAGTTTTAGGTCAGTCAGATTTGAGTTTAGAAAAGTTTCTGCGCGTAAATATCACCACAGGTTTTTACCTGTCCAATGAAATTTATCAAAATGATATTAGGCAGAAATTTAAAAACATTGAAGAGCAAGTGAAGTATAGTCTGAAGCTCTATAAGCATTCAAGAATTCCATATCTGCAAAGATTAAAAGATCATTATTGGCTTGAAATTTGCAATACTCCCCTTCCAACCGGTGGAATCGTTTCAATCCATAAGGATGTTACAGCACGTAAGTTAACAGAGGAAAAATTAACCTATATGACTCGACATGATTTCTTAACAGGTCTTTACAATCGTTCATTCCTTAAGCATCAACTTGATGAAATCATCAAACAAGCGCGAAAAAATCAGGAACGTTTCGCTTTAATATATTTAGATTTAAATCAATTCAAAAAGATAAATGATACACTCGGACATAAGCTCGGTGACGATTTTTTAATCACGATAGCAGGACAAATCTCACGTACTGTGCGGCGAGGAGATTTTGTAGCTCGAATTGGAGGGGATGAATTTATCGTTTTATTACCTACAATAAATAGTGAACTAGAAGCTTTTAAAGTCATGACTAGGCTTACTAACGTTATCCAAGGACATTTTCCAACCGGACATTCAGAAGTTAAGAAACTAAATTATACTTTAAGTGCAGGGATGGCTCTTTATCCTGATCATGGTAGAACTGCCGATGCCTTAATTACTTATGCTGATGCTGAGATGTATAAGGCAAAGAAGCAGGGGATACGAATAAAATTCAATGATAAATTGATGAATTCAGCTATTATGCAAGACTTGAGCATGTTAAAATAAATCTATCATAATAAATGGTATTTTAGACAATGAAATTTTTAGATGAAGCCAAAATCTTTCTTAAGAGCGGAGATGGGGGGGATGGATGCGTAAGCTTCCACCGTGAGAAGTTTATTGAATTTGGTGGGCCCGATGGCGGAGATGGGGGGCGTGGTGGCCACATCATCATAGAAGCGGTGGATAATCTTAACACTTTGATTGATTACCGTTATCAACAGCACTTTAAAGCTGCGCGCGGTGATCATGGGAGAGGCGGCAATCGGTCAGGAGCTGCTGCAGATAGTTTGCATCTCAAAGTCCCTATTGGTACCCAGGTTTTGGCGGAGGATAAAGAAACTTTATTACTCGATATGACGAAACCTGGCCAAAAAGTTGTTTTCCTAAAGGGAGGGGATGGGGGATTCGGTAATAGCCACTATAAAACTTCAACCAATCAGGCGCCTCGAAAATTTTTACCTGGTTGGCCGGGTGAAGAATTATGGGTCTGGCTTAGATTAAAATTAATTGCTGATGCAGGATTGGTGGGGCTCCCTAATGCCGGCAAGTCTACGTTTTTATCAATTGTTTCGCATGCAAAGCCGAAAATTGCTGATTATCCTTTTACGACGCTTACCCCTCAGCTTGGTGTAGTTCATATAGATGACCATGAATTTGTGCTCGCAGATTTACCTGGCCTGATTGAAGGTGCTCATAATGGGGTAGGGCTCGGAGATCGATTTTTAGGACACCTAGAACGCTGTAATGTCTTGTTACATCTTGTAGATGCAACCCACGATAATGTCGGTAAGTCTTATAAGACGATTCGTGAAGAATTAAAGCTTTATGGTCATGATTTAGAGGAGAAACCTGAAATTTTGGCTTTAAATAAATGTGATGCGCTAACGCCTGAAGAAATTCAAGCCAAGCAGAAAGAGCTTGAGGTAGCGGCTGGAAAGTCAGCTATTATCCTTTCAGGAATCAGTGGCTTAGGGGTAAAAAGCACCTTACGTGCCTTGTATAGTCACATTGACAATGAAAGAAATACGAGTTGGTGAGAACCACCCTGAAGGGAGGCTCTTTATTATCTTACTAAAATTTAATAATGATTTGTCCCCCCCAAATATCAGCTTTAACTTTACGGCCTCGGTCAGAGTGTAGGTATTGAAGAGAGGCTGAAATTGGTAGATTTTCAAATAAGTCAACCCCAAGACCATATTGCGTACCCATTTTTTTACGTTTGTTAAGAGGGTCTGTAAAAGAAGGGGAATTAAAAAGCGGAAGCGCTGGAAATGTCGCCTTCGTAAGTCTGTTGTGGATGTCATATTCCCCACCTATCCTCACTTTAGGTCTGAGCCAGTCGAGAGCAAGATAGCTTAAGGTTGCACTTAGTGGTATCGTAATGGTGTGAAATTTACGTACTGGAACACTATTAAGAATGGCAGGATCATCAGGAAAAAGGTTCTGAGGAAAATCTGCAATTTGCATATATGCTTTTTGTTTACCGTGCACATCACGAAGGCCTATATTGCCAGAGAGTACAGTTTTCTGATTAAGAGGATGGCTCATTTCCATACTGAGAGCATAATACCAGTCCTTATCTTTGGGCTTGGCCGTTCTACCGGCGAAAGGATCTGTTGTTGAGAGAAGTCTTGCAGATGAGTGACCTCTATCAAATCCTATAAGGCCTCCTACATAAAACGTAGGATTTATTTTCCATAATAGGTAAGGTGATATGCCTTGTGATTTTCTTATAATATTGCTTTTAATAGGGGCGATCAAAGGATTTCCAATAGCATCTTCAGTCCGGCCGTTTTGAGTTGTTTTCGTATGCGTATCTGAAATGTTAAAAGTTATCCCGGTCGTTAGCCTATTTTCTAGAAATAAATATTCAATTCCAATTGTTCCTGCAGTGAGGTGAGCAGAAAGGTTTTTATCTTTTTTATCTTTGTATCGAGTATAGCTATTAGCTATCCAGAATCGATTATGAGGGTTTACTTCTTGCTCGGCAACATTTTTCAAACCATTTACAAATTCATCAGCGTCTTGTTGAGTGATGGTGCCATTTTTTGCTTTTGTAAATAGACGATTAAGAACTTGTTGTATCGTTTGTTTTGAGCTTTCAATATGTATATTTTCACTGGCTTGAACGTGGGCGCCTATAAATAGGAGGCTACTACTCAAGCAGACAGAACTTAGTAAAGATAAATAGATATTATTTTTCATTTTTATTTTTTCTCTCTTATTTCAAAAAATTATCTTAACTATCAAAAATTAAGATGTACCTACGCTATTAATTGTGCAAATATTTTGAATATAAGTAATAGCAGAATTTTCTGGAGAATACTGATCATTAAAGGGGTTAGATGAGGGAAGTTTTATATGGGCCAAAAACTGAGGATCGGTTAGTTTTAATTGAATATCCTGTGGTAAATTGTTCAGAGCTTTTATGAGAGAATTTCTTTCTGTTGAATCAAGATCGAGGGGAGTATTGTTCTTTTTACTAATTGATTCAAGTTGGGTCACGAATAACTCACCTCGATTCAGGGAGGTCTGAGTATCATGACATCCTGTAAATAGCCATAAACATATATTTAATGATATAAATAAATGTATAATTTTTTGCATTATTTTCTCCCTTTATTTTTTCACACATTATTCATAGATTCGAACTTCCTGCAAGCAGTTTTATCAAAAATAGGGGCTGAGTAAGTCTAGATGGGTAAGTTGAACTCGTTAAGCTGGACTTAAGGGATTAGGGCTCTAGAAACAGGTAAACAATAGCGCGATAAATACATAATAGGAGTATTGAGAATCGATAGGATGAGGCGGAAAATGTATGTTCCAAAAATATAGCTAAAAATAAAAGTATGAAAATCCATTGGCTTTGATGCAAATACAATCCAGGCCAGGACGCCAAATATGGTATTATCAACAAAGGCTGAAAGCATGGTTGCAATATTGGTACGCAGCCATAACATGCGCCCGTTGGTGAGCTTTCCAATCATATGAAAAATCCAAATATCATTATATTGACTAATCAGATAAGCACTGAGACTGGCGAAAAATATGGCAGGTCCAGGGCTAAAAAGAATATGCATTGCTTCATGAGCAGCGCGGAATTTATCTGCACTTTCTCCTACAAAGCTTTCGTCAACAGGCGGCCATCCAAGGGTTAGAAGCATGAAACTTGTTGAAATTAGCATGCCCACAAAGCTAAGCCACACACCGCGACGCGCACAAGCTTGCCCGTAATACTCCGTCATAATATCAGTACACAGATAGGTTGCTGCAAATACAATTGTTCCTAGCGCGATTGGTTCTGGAAAATAGCTGAACTTGACGGCTTTTAACACTTGAATATTGCCGCAGATTACGGCAACGATCATAAAGGTGTAAAGTCCCTGAAGGCCAAAGAAGCGTAGAAGTCCTAAAATCGATCCTCCACAAGCCAACAACATCAAAACTGAAGTGACGTCGGGATTAACTGTATTTAAAAAATGAATGAATGTTTCGGGATGCCAGGTGAACATGAGAACTTTCATGTTTTTGCAGTGTGGCCCAAAAGACCACACAAAAATTGATTATCTAAATTGTAGAAATTAAACGAGTTTATGCAGTCTTAATAGCTGCACGTTCAATACGTTTTTTTAACTGCAATACTTTGCCGGATAATTTTGCAGATGAAGTGGCTGTGAGAAATGCATCAATGCCGCCATTGTGCTCAATTGTGCGTATGCCGCGTGTTGACAAGCGAATCTGCACAACTTGACCAAGACGTTCGCTCAAAAATGAGGCTTTCTGCAAATTCGGTAAAAACTTGCGCCGCGTCTTATTTTTTGCATGGCTTACATTATTACCGGACAGTACGCCCTTATCCATAACTTCACAATAACGTGCCATAATTTTCTCCTTAATCCTTCTCATAGCGAATATATATCTTTTCATAGTGAAAATAGTCCCTGCGGTCAAGTTTTGTTTTTGGCTCCAGTAATTATTCAAAGTTAATCGTTACCAAGTTTTGGTGGAAGATTAGGCTCAGAGTTAATTTCAATAGTTGATTCTTTAATGGTGGCTGTAAATTTTGAAATATACTGGGAAGGAAATGTATAAGACGCTATAGCATAAACGGTTGTATCAGGAAGAGCATCTTCTTTTGAAAGCACAAGAGTGACGGATAGAAAACGCTTGTTAGGCACCGATACAGCTAAGGATCCAAAGCTATCAGGAGTTCTGGGAGGAACAAGTTTTGCAAATTCAAATACTTCCTGTTCTTTGTCTTTTCGATAGACAATTTGTGCTGAAAGTTTAGTTGTCTTTTCATAGTATTGATTATCGATCATAAGATTAAGTGTAGAGCTCGCATAAGCTAGATGAGACATATAAAAAACCTGGGCAGAAAAGAGAGAATATAAAAATTTCATAGAATTACCTCTATAATTTACCTTGATAATTTTACAAGAGGATAAAGTTTTTTAATCAAACAGCAAAGCTTAAAAATGCTCTTGGCAGAATTGTTAAAAATATTTACTTTTCTTTATTCTCGTCATTTTCCTCGCGGATTTGAGCATGCTTAACATTCCTGAATTTATCCAGAATGTCTAACATACGATCTTCGATCTCTCTGGAAGCCGTTTGGGGAAAGGGTGGTTGCGGCAAACTTCGATCGTTAAGCCAAACTATCCATTCATGAATAACCTTAAAATCATCAATTAAATTATTAAACCGGCCTTTTAATTTTTTAATTTTTTGACTACCTAACTCATTTGCTTTTTTAAGACTTTCTAGTTCATTTGCGTATCTTTTATTTTTGGCTGAGAGCCCTTTAATTTCATCATTACGAGATTCAATTATGGCTATATAGTGAGCATTTTTCTCTCGTAATTTTTTGATTTGACAATTTAATGAAGGGCTAGTTTCTTTAGAAAATTTTTGATTTATTTCTCTTAAAGCTTGATTTTCTTCATTTAGGGAGACTATTTCATCCCTATTATCTTGCACAGGTGAACTAACGACAGGTGAACTAACGACAGGTGAACTAACGAAAAGCCTTTTAGGTTGTTTCGGGGTTTGTAGTACCAATTTGTCTTTAGCTTCTTTTGATGAGGTTTCTTGTTCTTGGGTGAGGTTATGAGAGTCTGATAAGACTTTTTTATGAAATTTTTTATACTCTTTATTTGTTGTTTTAACTTTTTGGAGCTGTTCATTTAATACTTCCATTTTTCCCAAAAGAATGTCTCGTTCAAGTATTAAATTGGTTATTTGCTGCTCAAGACTTTTCTGATAGTCTGCGCTAAGCTCCGCATCAAGGTCCCTGAAATTAACTACAAACTCTTCTTCTAAGGATTCTCCCTCTACCGGATACCTGCTAATATCATTACGTTCCATAAGGAGAACTTTTGTTTCTTGTAGTTCTCGTTCTAGATCTGAGATTCTAGTTTTTAAATGTTCATTCTCGCTTTTTAAGATACTTTGCCCCTTGATTGCTTGTACATCCTGCTGGAAGATGGTTTGAAGAGGCAAAAGAGGAGCAAGTTGGAGTGGGGTTTCTGTTATTATAGGGCTGAGGTTTATTTCTTCACTAGGTTGTCTAGAGGAGGTTATATCCGTTTGAAGATTATTGATGAAAGAAGAAGGGGCTCCGATTGAAGTCTTGGTCTCCCTTTCAGCAATCGTCTCTGAGTTGTTGGTGATTGGAACCTGATGAGAATCTGTCAGCAGATTTCTAAATTGAGAAATTTCTACTATCCCGCTTCCTAAAGCCCTTATAGGTGTGAGAGATGGCTGGTTTCCATCACTTGCTGGTCTTTTTTTTGCTTCTACTTCTTCAAATGCAGGGCTTGCTTCTATGAGGGGCCCTTGATCATCAATTTCAGTAGCAAGCTGAATAAGGTCTTTGGTGGTGCCATTTTCCTCTAACCCGTCTGTTGGCGGGGTCTTAGATGGAAAGGGGACTAGTTCTAGAAGATCTTCCAGGTCTGCTGGAACATGGAATTCTTCTATTGTAGCAGGAGAAAGTGCAATAAAAGTAGATTTAACCAATGCTTGAGCAAAAGAGAGAAAAGGAAGGGGGGGTGATTCATTTTCCAAAACTTGCTCAGGCTGTATAATAGTAAGAGGAAGTGAAGGGAGTGGCTTGATTTTTGAAGTTTCCTCTGGCTCTAATGTTTTGACGGATGGAATCTTGCTCTGTTCAGCAATTGCTTCTGGAGTAACCTGCATGAGAGTACTGTTTTGTAGTGTACTAGGTTTTGGGAGGGGTGAGATAAATCTTGGCATAGGTTCTGCTTGCTCTGGCTGCACTATAGCAAAACTTAGATTATTTAGGACGGGAGAAAGCTCTAAAGTAAGAGGTAGAATAGGTTTCATAAGTATTGCGGACATGTTTGGGGGAGATTGGCTTTGAAGGAGATTATATTCAGGTTTATCGGGAACCAAGGAAAGGGAAGGTGGGTTTTCTTTCAAGGCGCTGAACTGTGGATTGTCCCAGGATAAGCTTACATCACTTAAAGTGAAACCATTATTAGAAAAGGTAAGACTTGCTGATGCACTTGTAAATCTCGTCCTAGATGTTTCAGAGGTCAGCTGAGCGTTTGAGGATATTTTCGTTTGAGAGGAGTCTGACCCAGGTTGAGAAGAATAAGATTGATGGGCTTTATATAATGCTCTACGAAGGTGAAGATTTTCTTGTGTCAGACGCTCGATTATAATTTCTTGGAGTTCGCTTTTGTGTTTTATTCGACCGAGTTCGCTAAGGAGTGCCTTGTTACCGGCAAGCAGAGACTGCGCATTTTGAGTGGCAGCTAAAAATTCGGTTTCGGTTACTGTAAAGGCCTTTTCAGTTTTGTCTTGATGAACATGGGGATTTGCAAACAAGCTGTTTTCAATGAACGTAGCTAGTGTGAAAAACCCATAAATGCAATATTTAAGTGGATAAGGCAAAAATTTAATCATTACACATACCTTTTAAAACATACTGAAGCTTAAAATATTTTTTTTAATAAGCGTAATTTAGGGTTTAGCATTAAAAATTTAAATGATCAAAACCCCATATAGCCAATTATTAGGGCAAATCTTGCCTATTTACAAGCCATACAATTTCTGTACAGTACTCTTACACACTATTTATGGTAAAAATGTCGCTTTATTCGCCATCTCAATGTAGCTTTCAATAGAAATTACGCAGAAAGGTAATTATTGTTGTTTTGCACGTGGGTGAGCACTTTGATATGATTTTTCTAGGGCTTGTATCTCAACTTTGGTATACCGCTGTGTACTTATCAGTGAAGCATGACCTAAAAGTTCTTGAATGGTCCTTAGATCGCCTCCCCGGCTTAAAAGGTGAGTGGCAAAGCTATGCCTTAAACTGTGGGGGGTGGCAGAATCTGGCAATCCTAAAGAAGGGCGTAATTTCCGAAGCTCGCGCTGGGCGACTGCAGGATGCAAACGCTCCCCTAGAGCTCCCTTAAAGATGGGTTGATTCGGGCTATGGAGATCATAGGGGCACAATTGTTTATAAACACTAAGGCGTTCATGCACTACTGCTAATATCGGCACAATCCGTTCTTTGTTACCTTTACCTTTCACTAATAGGTGTGTTTGCCCAGTAACATCTCCTATATTCAAAGATAACGCTTCATTGAGGCGCAACCCACAGCCATAAAGTAGCGTAAATAAAGCTATATTACGGGCATGTATCCACGAATTTTGGCCTGGTAAAGCTTCAAGATTTGTCAAAGCCATTGCATCATTTTCTTCTAAAGGACGAGGAAGAGGGGCAGCCAGTCTTGGAGAAGAGATGGACCATAGGCCATTGTTCTTCAATTGATAACGGCGTTCAAGAAACCGATAAAAATTACGTAATACTGAGAGGGTGCGCGCATTCGATAGGCCAGAAATTTTTCTGTCACTATGCTGCCGATAAGCCAAGAAAGATCGAAAATCGCGCGCGGTTAGCTGGGTAAGGCTCTCTAAACTTAATGTATTATCCGCAAGGTGATGTATTAAAAAGCCTGAGAATGCTTTAAGATCTTGGATGTAATTATAAACAGTGAGAGGAGAGGCATTCCGCTCATCTGAGAGCCAGGATTTCCAAGCTCTTAAAGCTGTTTTAAGATCGTCATTGGCATGAACTAAAAGGTTTTCAAAAGCCTGAGAAATTTTTACTTGCAGTAAAGCCTTCTTCATCTTTAAATGCTTTCAAGGATGGTTTCGCCAGTTTTAGCCCAATCTGCAAGGAACGCTTCAAGGCCTGTTTTAGTTAAAGGATGATCGTACATTTGCCTTAACACTTTAGGGGGAATCGTAGCCACATCAGCACCGATCCGCGCAGCTTGAATGACATGGAGAGGATGGCGGATGGAGGCTACTAAAACTTCTGTTTCAAATCGTGGGTAATTGGCATAAATATCGCAAATATCTTCGATAAGTTCCATCCCATTTTGGCTTAAATCATCAAGACGTCCTACAAAAGGTGAGATAAACGTAGCACCAGCTTTGGCTGCCATTAAGGCTTGAGCAGCAGAAAAGCATAAGGTGACATTTACCATCGTACCCTCTCTGCTTAAGGTTCGACATGCTTTAAGTCCATCTACCGTTAAAGGGACTTTGACTGTAACATTAGAAGCAATCTTTGCGAGATACCGACCTTCTTTTAGCATGTTTTCAAAGTCAATTGCAGTCACTTCAGCACTGACAGGACCTGTAACAATTGCACATATCTGTTCAATGACCTTGGCAATCTTTTGCCCTGACTGAGCGATCAATGAAGGATTGGTCGTGACGCCGTCAACCAGTCTGGTTTGATTGAGTTCTCTTATTTCATTAAGGTCAGCAGTATCTATAAAGAATTTCATCGAGTACTCATTTCTTTCAAATTATAGTTTATCATTAAGCGATTTAGCCTCTTTATGTCGAGAGAAAAATAGCTTGATAATATCTGAACGGCAGAGTCTTGAACTTCATTTATAATGGACTTACATTGAACGACACTGTCGCACTAGACAGCTTTATTTTATGATTAGTAAGAAGCTTATTGAAGGAGTGTAAAGAGCTTCGATGATCTTAAAAAACATATCCACCAAAGCTGTGGATAATTATGTTGGTAAAAAAGTTAAAGAATAGTTAACGCCTTTATGAAGAAGATTTTTTCTCTTTTGCTCAAATTTTGAGCATACTTAATTAATAGCTTTTTAGAGGGGTAATTTATTGGTGAATGTTAAAAGTTTAAAAAATAATAAAAGTCAATTAAAAATGCTTAAAAGCTAAACAAATTTTTTGAAAAATAAACGAAT
>JACVCA010000303.1 GCA_016742295.1 Alphaproteobacteria bacterium
AGCTAAGTGTGATCGTTTAGTAATTGGACTTAACAGTGATGCATCTGTCAAACGTTTGAAAGGTCTTACAAGACCAATTCAATCTGAAGAAGCGCGGGCGACTGTCCTGGGGTCAATGAGTGATGTAGATTTAATTGTTGTATTTGGGGAAGATACGCCCATAAATCTTATTACATTACTGCGACCAGATGTACTTGTAAAAGGAGCAGACTATACGGTTGATCAGGTGGTTGGTGCGGAATTTGTTCAAAGTTATGGGGGAACAGTAATCTTAGTAGAGTTAGTTACGGGGCAAAGTACGACTTACACGATACAACAGTTAAAGAAAGTCTCTAACTTCGGATAAGTAGTGTACGTAATTTATAATAATTTTGAGCCCTACATTCGGTACTTTTCTTATTCATAAATTGTTTTTGCATCAGAGCGGTTAGAAAATAATGCTTTCCAGCGATTAATGAGGATATAGTCTCAAAACATCTTAAAGTATACTGATTATTGAACATTTTTTAAACGCTTGCTTTTTTGACGATAAAAAAATACATTTTACCAATATTATTAATAACGAAAAGGACTAAATGATATGAGAAAGAATTTAAACCCATTTTATACCTTATTTATTTTACTATTAGCTTTCGGAACAGCAAAGGCTACCGATCAAAGCACACTAGAAGAATCAATAGCTGGACCATACTTTTCTATACTACCCCGTGAAATAATCCCTCTAGTAGGAAAAAACTTATTTGATAAGAATTTTAAAGATTTTGCAGCCACTTGTCGGTATATTCGAACTTCATTACATCAAGCCAAAGAGCTTTTTATGCCAGAAGGGGA
Organism: Alphaproteobacteria bacterium; assembly: GCA_016742295.1. Classification (GTDB taxonomy): domain Bacteria; phylum Pseudomonadota; class Alphaproteobacteria; order JAGOMX01; family JAGOMX01; genus JACVCA01. The sequence goes on from JACVCA010000303.1 coordinate 832, forward strand.
GGATAATATAGTAGCGGTTATAAAGCGTACTCCTATAAGTTCTATTCCTCAATTAGGTTTAACGTGGAGTAGATCACCCAAAGAGATAACTATCTCAACCTTAAGAAGATTATTAGCAACATTTATCGATTTTTCTGACGAAAAAAAAGCCTTAACAGAGCGTAGGGAAAGCTTTAAAAATTATGTAAAGACCTTAAACTTGTTACATGTCCAAGGTGACCCTCAAATTACTGATACCTTTAAAAATCTTTATGATCAGATACAGAGATTGCTTACAGATAATTTAAACTTTGAGGATGATGGAAGCACAACTATTGAAAACCCAGAGGCCTACTTTTTTTATTTAAGGAATGGTGCACTTTTATCGCATGCTTATAGAGAGTCTCTTGCAAAATTTTATAGTGAAGGCTATACGAAGGATAATTTTACCTTCCACAAAAATGAAACGAAGGAAATCAAATATCGCACACCTTTAACTCTACCCTTATTAATATCATTGACTCAATAAAATTTTATTTTACTGATGTTGGATGGAGTAAATATTCATTATAGAATAAATAGCTCCATCCAGCTTAAGGTTTCAATTTATTTAAGTTGAACACTATTTATGCGGCGGGTCCTATTGAAACAATGATTGGTTTAGTCGCCCCAAGTATTACTCTAAATTTGTAAGTGTCTTTTGCGGTGTATAAGCACATTTTTTGAGAAGTAGTTGCAAAACACGCAAATGTGTCAGGGGACGTACTATTTGGAGCTAAACAATTAGTAA
>JACVCA010000304.1 GCA_016742295.1 Alphaproteobacteria bacterium
TAATCCCCCCACCAATGTGGGCGGCAGGGACACCTTTGCCAAATCCAAGAACTTGACCTTCCTGAGCCCCCGGTTGTGCAATTAAGTCCGCAGCTGCTAAATGCTGCCAAAATTGCCCAGCTTCACTGTCTGCTACCAATCCATCACCTTCAATCGAACCATTATGGTTGCCGTCTATAAGGCTATCTTTAATATAAGCTTTCGCTTGATTAAAATCCCCTGGTAATCCATCATAGCGTTCCATAAAGGTTGATACAGCCAAACGATATTCATTCAGTTGGGTAATTACAGCCCTAAGCTTTGCAGCCTCAATGAGCTCTTGTCCCTTCAATATTCCCCCAATAATGAGGCCAATTACGATAAGAACCACAGCCATTTCAATCAAGCTAAAACCAGTCTGGTGATTTTTATCAGAGTGGAGTTTATTTTTGTGTTTGGTAATAATCATTATATTAATATCCTATATCAATTACAAGATACATATATTGCCTATTTGACACAAGATAAATTTTATCATTGAATGCAATAATCCCGGAGAAAATTGAAAATTTACTCCGGGATCATTTCAAGATTTTAAATAACTGTTTGTTTACTAAAATTAGCTATTGGCCTTAGCCTTTAATTCTGCTGGCACCTGTGCAGCCACGGCTGGATCACTTAAAACAGCTGCAGGACTTTGACCTTTTAACATCGCTCTTGCCTTTTGATCACATTGGGATCCATCAAAATCAGCAACTCCGGCACAAAGTTTAAGTGTTATAGCTGCAAATCCTTTATTCTTGTTGCAAAGCTCCCCATTAAATGAACGTAAGCTAAATGTTTGGGTGAAAATATTTCCTTTGCGACAAAGAATATCCTTCGGAGCTCCTGCTGCTGATTTGATAACCTTGGCAATCATATCAGCACTTGCATGTACCGGTGTTACATTTGCCGCTGAAGATATAAGAAGCGCGCTTAAAAGACTTAGGGTAGTATATACTTTCATTTTTAATCTCTTTTTATAGGGTTGATAACTTAGTTATTATGGCAAAAGAAAGTTAATTTTTTTATAATGTACAATAATAAAATTATGGTTGGTCAAATCTTTGCTTAGGACTTTCAAAAAGCTTAAAGTCGCATATCCCGAGCAACCATAAAGGCCCAAAATGATTCAAGTTGTTCCATGGTACTGTAAAACTTCTTTAGATCTTCAGCTTTAATATTATTATGCTGTAAATTCGCCATATGCTTTTCAAACATCTGTTCAAGAATAGTGTAGAGATTATTACCCTTTTTTGAGAGTTTCACATAACTTGAACGACGATCATGCTCTGAAGATTCTTGATCTAAATAACCATTTTCAATCATTTTTTTTAGGTTGTAAGTTACATTTGAGCCAAGGTAGTATCCCCGATTGCTAATTTCTCCGATACTTAATCTATTTTGACCCACATTATATAGTATTAAGCATTGAATATTGTTAATATCCAAAATATTATGACACTCAAGCTCAGTTTTTACAACATCGAGAAATAATCATGGCAGTCACACAATAAGCATAATAATACTTAAAAATTTATCTTTCATATTTTAATCAGCAAACACAATAAAATTTTTT
>JACVCA010000305.1 GCA_016742295.1 Alphaproteobacteria bacterium
ATTGGGCTTGGCGGTCGCCGGGGCGGTATCAGCCCGTAGAAAGAGGGTGCGAGGTTAGCTGCATAAGTGATGGTTGCCTGATGGCGATGCACTGCCAGAGCGTGGTTGATAAGTTAAAGTTGACGAAGATATGTTCCCCTTTTCTGCATGTCGGAATAATAGGTATAAAGGGGCAATTTAGAGGCAGTGATAAAATCAATCTCAATGTCTATGAGAGCTCACAAGTCGAGAGAAAAATGCAATATTTAAAGTCTTTTGGCGTACGCCACTTAAGAAGTTTTGGTTCCGAAAATGAAAATATCCCAATAAAGCCAATAAATATTCTCGTTGGTAAAAATAGCTGTGGTAAAAGCACATTTCTAAGAACCTTTCCCTTGCTCAGGCAATCTGTGCAGGCAAACACAAGGTCGCCAATTTTGTGGTTTGGCGATCTTGTCGACTTCGGGGACTTTGAAACAGCACTACATGACGGCGAAAAAGAGATTACCTTCGACTTTCAAACCATTCTTGAAATCGAAGAGGAGCAAGATCCCTGGAAGTTTTTGATAGAAAGAGATAATGATGGTGAGTTTAGGGAAAAACTTTTTGAAACTCAAATAAGTATTACAATAAAAAGGGCTGAAAATAATAATTTAGAAACAAAGCTTTGCTTTGGGATATTGGAGACGACAATTGAAATTATATATTCAGGCACAGATGTTAGCTCTGTAATAGCAAGGAATACTAAGCATCCTCACACATTTACAATACCGCTAGAGCTAATCACAATAAGCGGTTCTCTACTGCCTTTGGAGTTGCGCACGCTAAAAGAAATAAAAAGTCAAGAGAAGACTCAAGCCAAAAGATATCATCTTCACAACTCTGCTGTCAGCGAATCAAACAAATATTTGGCAAATTTTCTGCAAGATTTTCATCATGCTTCAAAGAACCTGGCAAACATACGGGAGCATATAGAAAACCTCCCGCTATGCTCAAAGAAAAAACTTTCAAGTAGGTTAAGAAATGCTTTTCCAAATGATAAGTTCTTTCATAAGTCTTTAATGAATTTTGGTGATTTAATAACGAGTGTAACGTTTACATTGCTTCTAACCAAGAATCTTTCATCGATACTAAAATCAGCTGACGCATTATTTAAAGACTTTTACTCTGGAGTTAGATATCAAGCCCCCTTGCGGGCAGCTGGAGAGAGATTCTATCGATATCAAGATCTCCAGGTTGACGAGGTAGACCATACGGGTAGTAATTTACCCATGGTAATAAATTCGCTAGATCAGAGCAGCAAGGTGGCACTGAGTAAATGGATTCTAGAAAGCTTTGGTTTTGAGCTTAAGTTAATTGAAAATGGACTGCATTACGAGCTAAGAATAAAGGAATCTGATGATAAGGAATTTCATAATATTAGTGATATGGGCTTTGGCTACTCGCAAATATTGCCTGTAATCGTATCAATATGGCTGGAACTAGTTTCAGATGTCCGAAAGAGGCGGTTTGGAATTCAGAAGAGTAATGGGGCTCGTGTGATCGTTCTAGAGCAGCCAGAACTCCACTTGCACCCTGCGCTTCAGTATAGATTTGGCTTGGCTATCGCGAATGTA
>JACVCA010000306.1 GCA_016742295.1 Alphaproteobacteria bacterium
GTTTGTTGGGGCATAGGGCTTCTCTCCTTTGTTTTTCTAGGAGTTTAACACTCTATCATCCTTTTGTTAAGTGTCCCAAAAATACTAAAGCTTTGTAAAATACATAAGCTTTAGTATTTTACAAAGCTTTCAAATTTCATTATAAAAAAGCTTTTTATTCTTTTATAAGGATCTTTTAAATGTGCAAGCTAGATAGATTCCTGAAATCCCCACAAGTGTATAAATGGCTCTTGATAGGGCTGTCATGGGTCCAAATAACTGACTCACTAGATCAAATCCGTTTATCCCTATTAGGCCCCAATTTAATGCCCCAATGATGACCAAAATAAAGGCAATCAGACGCAGATAATTAGGCGCAGACATATTAGGGTAATTTCTTCCATATTCTATATTTGAATTATCTTTCATGGCTTTCTCCTTTATGGGTGAAATTTTCATTTATAAATCGTAAAGGCTCAAGAGTCTGGGTACTACCGGCACATCTAGCTTCCATACTCTCCCCTATAAACCTACATAAGATTGTTATCACTCTTATTTAGCCTATTCTTTTCAATATCTTGAGGGTCCATTATCTTCCTCATCTTCTTCTTCCTCCTCATCATCTTCATCTTCATCATCTTCAGTACCCTTAAATTTATCCATAAAGCTTGAAAGCTTTTCCTCGATAGTTTCCTTAGCTTCTCCATATTTTTCTTGAAGATAACCTACAGCTTCTTGGAAACTACCTTTCATTTTATCTAAATCTTGATCGGTTAAATCTCCCCAAGCTTCTTTGAGGTTCCCTTTAGTTTGTTCCCACTTACCTGCGAATTGTTCTGAATTCATTATAATCTCCTAAGTTAATGAGTTATTCCTGTCACTTCTTTAAAGTAACTAATTCAAAGTAACTATAATCAGGATAGCACCCTGGTAGAGAAGGGGAAGTTGATAATTTTTACTTAACTCTACTTAAACATAATCTAATTTGTTTTAAGATGATTATGTGGGCTAAGAATTCTAATCCTTACAGGATAGTTAAGCTCTTAGCTTTAATATGGAAGGAGTTAAATCATGACAAATTCAACACGTAATAACCAGAATCCAGATCACAAAACTCATGGTAAGCAAGGGTTTGCTTCTATGTCAAAAGATGAAGTACGAGAGATTGCAAGTAAAGGTGGTAGAGCTTCTCATGGTTCAAACCAAGGCAATAATACAAGAAGCAGTAGCTCTCGAAACAGTACTAATAACACGGATAACGATTCCAAAAGTCATGGCAAGCAAGGGTTTGCATCCATGTCAAAAGATGAAGTACGAGAGATTGCAAGTAAAGGTGGCAAGGCTTCTCATGGTCAGTCTCAATCAACTGACAAGGATCATGATAACCGTAAAAATGATAGTAAATAACTGATTCTTTTACTTAGTTATTAAATATTTAATAAACTAAGGCTGGTACTCTTAAAAGGTTTAAGGGTACCAGTCTTATTTCACTAATAATCTTATGCCCCTATTTTTGTGGATGTTATTTAATCAAGGTGATTGATCAATCACTCAGATTGAACTGTATCAAAGAAAGATAAATTCAAGCACATAGGCCATATATGAGTAACAC
>JACVCA010000025.1 GCA_016742295.1 Alphaproteobacteria bacterium
GTCCTATGTGATCAAGTTAAGGTTCAATCGGAAAAACTTTTTGAAGATATTCAATCAAGAGCAAAGAGCTATGAAGAAGAACTCAAACTTACCCTTAAGAAAGGTATTAAGCTTAAAATATAAGCCACAATCGAACTACTTAGTGATGAGAGCATTCACCTAATTCGTATTAGTTCAGACTTACGGGGATTATCTTTCTTCGTATAACAGGTCCAGTTTTAAGTTAGTATACCCACCCAACTGGAAGCATGATACCAAGCAAGGTCAACATAAAGCTTCTTAAACGAAAAGCCGTCTGTTTTTCTACTTTAAATTCAATAAATATCCTGATTAGCTATTATGAGTGGAAATTCTTGAGTTAAAGCGGTCCCTCATAAAAAATATATATTATTAAGATTAATTTTTTATCTACTTAGCCGAATCAACACTCAAGTTTTGCAATATTTTATTTACCGGAGAAACAAATGAAAATACTCGGATCGAATTTTGTAAAGAGTATCATATTTAATTTTATGCTGCATTCTAGATATTCTTTAATATTATAAATAAGTTTATAATACTTAATAATAATAGCGATGCATCAATATTGTTTGATGAAGCTACAGAATATGAAGTTCATCCAGCTGCTGCAGCGGTCCCAGTTTTAGCAGGAGCTCCGGCTGCAGCGTTTCTTATGGCACCTGCCGTAGGCCCAGCTCCAGTTGTTAGAGCCCCTATTAAAGACGAGTCATCACACCGTTTAACTCCTATAGATGCTCCTAGAACTTATAGATTCCATCTTCCTAGGCGACGTAGACCACACTACAATTATGACAATCTGTATCGCATAGCTCCTAAAGCCACTGCCTTTTCTACTATGGAAGAGAATATTAGATATGATTATTATCATATAGGAATAAACATTAGAATTACTCCTGATCCTCGTTTTAGCTATAAGAGTTGGATAAGAAAACATCATCCTGTGCTTCTTAGCTGTTGTAAAGTAAGTATATGGCCTGCCTATTTTAAACCTGGGCATGTAAATCCGAAAGCCTTAAAGCATCATAATATAGATATTGATTTTAGGAAATATGGCCCTCACCCTAAAACTGGAAAAACGACCTACAGTAATTCAATTGATTTTGGCTTAGAAGGAAATGTAGGTTCAAATGGAACTCAGTTTAGCGGGGCTAACGTAAGTGCCAGTTTCCATATGGTAGATTCACAACAAAGAGAGGTTGAGGATATATCAGTTTTACCTACAATTGGATTAAAAAACGTGCTAAATGGCGTTTTTATATGAACAATTTAACGTCTAAACGAGAGGCAGGTAATGAGCAAGCTCGTGCTAGTTATGATTTCTATGTACAGTGTTTAATAAAAATTAATAATGCACAAGCCGTAAATCAGGCCTCAGCTAACAATGCACGTCCTCATGGTATCTATGATCATCCTCAAGTTCATTACAATAATGCCCAAGATGAAAGATTTAGTTTTATTGTTAAAACTACTGTGGACTTTAAAAAGGTTGGTAAAGTTTTAATGCATAAACATCATAAAGGTAGAAATAAGACTCGTAAATTAGACAAAGTGAGCTATGCTATACGAGTACCAAATGATCCTCCTCAAAGACCCGCAGCTGGGCCGGCTCCAGGTGGTGGTGGACTTCCAATGTTGCCTGCACATACAGTTTTTATAGAATAAATTAGGCTGCAGGGGTTAGACGCTAGAAAATGGAATGTACCGCAGCACATCAGTATGGAGAATGAAGATGACTTTAAAAAAAGAAAACGTACATAACTGAAGGTAGGCTCTTCGAATGCGCGATTTTCAAGAATAGGTTTTAAAGGGTTTGTTGCAACTTTGAGGTGAAGGTATAAGCTTAGGGGTATAGTAAGCCTCCGATCTTAACATTTAGAAAAAATTCCCTTATTATTTTATAGAAAGCTTAAAAATAGACATGCTAAACTTATAAAATCTGTAGTTTTACGTCATATGACTAGAGAAAATTTGGTATTATTTGTATCGTCTTGTTGACAACTTTAAGGAAGCTTTATAAGGTGGGTCAGAAAGAATCATAAAGATAAAAAGGTCAGCTACCTTGAGAGAAGATCTTCTCTTAAAAAATTATAACATGATTCACTATAATGAACGTATAGTTTCATCTTTGGAATCTCTATGCACTCCTCTTTTTAATAATTTTCCAATTACACATTTCAGTTATGCAAGGGGGTTTCCTGATGGACGCTTTCTTCTTTTAAGCCCCAGTAAAAACTGGCAGGAGAGATGGATAACAACAATTCCAACAATTGAAGGGGGAAATTTTCAAAAAGAAATTTGGCAAGCTCCTTTAGATAAATTCTCCTCTTATATATGGTACAATATTATAGGTTCTCATTTTTTAAATCAGCATGATCCTATGGCTGTGATTAATCATGAATTTAGATTAAGCAGCATGTTAGATATTTTTTTGAGAAGTGAAAATCACGTTGAAGTTTGGTCTTTTGGAACAAAATTAGAGCATATGGAAGCCAGCCAACTCTTTCAACATTATACGGACCTTTTTATTTATTTTTGTATTTATTTCAAGGAAAAAGCTTCCTCTCTTATAAATGCTTTAAATTCAGCTCAACATGCGACCTTTGGGGAAAAAGTTGATCTTTATACAAAAAGAGAAGTTCTCGATGATCAAAAAATAAATAAATTCCTTGAAGAGATACAGATTAAAAAATTATCCTTTGGGGTTGCTTCTGAAAAATGTATGATTACTAGGCAAGAAGTAAGATGTTTAGCTCATTTAGCTACCGGTAAATCCATAAAGGAAGTCGCATTACTTATAAGAATTTCTCCCCGTACTGTTGAATCTTATATTGAAAATCTGAAGAATAAAACAGGGTGTAGCAGGACAACAGAATTAATTAATAAAATTTTAGAAAGCAACCTTAGCCCTATCCTTTCCTATTTAAGATTATAAAGTGCGCTAACAAAGATAATTTTAAGGTTTTACAAATAACAAAGTACCGTTCTCATGCTTTGCATGATTATATTCAATGGATCTAAAATGGGTTGGGCCTGAACAGCTCTTAGCTTTAAAGCCTAAAATATTTTTTTCTTATAGCATCAGTAAATAGCAAATTGTTTCTAAATTTTCAGTTCTTTAAAACTATCATTATCAAGCATTTTGTAATTAAATTACCTTTATTTTACCGGGTTTTTAACGGTGTTTTCTTTCTTAAAGAACATATAGCCTAATAGTGGTAAGGCTGAAATTTAGTCTTATCTTTAATATGCAGGAAATAGCATAGGAATTTATCTAAATATGGCTTCAATATGGAAAGGATAAGAAATGAGAAAAATTTATACACTTGCTTTAATTATGAATTTTTTAGAATTTGGGGCTTTCGCTTCAGAGTATGAGACTAAAGATAAAACTTATAAAGCTACTTGTAGAGGCTCTAAGAAAAGCTACTCTTCGGCCTCTAATACCCCTTCAATAAAAAATAGACCACGAATATTCTCTCTTACGAAGGAAAAAGCAATTGAGCGCAAATTGACCGGTCTCTGCAAAGGAAAATATGGTTATTCCAAAGATGAAAATGAAGCTTTTAAATTTAACGAAGAATTAGTTGATCAAAGAAATTCTGCGGCAATTATACGCAAGATAATAGGGCTATGTGAAGGAAAATATGGTTATTCCAAAGATGAAAATGAAGCCTTTAAATTTAACGAGGAACTAATCGACGAAAGAAATGATGTAGCAATTAAACTTAAACTAGTGGGATTATATACTGGGGATTATGGTTATCCTAAAGATGAGAATGAAGCCTTTAAATTTAACGAAGAACTAATTGATGAAAGAAATGATGTAGCAATTGAACACAAATTAATAGCCCTATGTACAGGGAATTATGTTTATCACAAAGATGAGAATGAAGCCTTTAAATTTAATGAGGAATTAGTTGATGAAAGAAATGCTGCAGCAATCGAACGTAAGATAATAGGGCTATGTAAAGGAGAATATGGTTATCCCAAAGATGAAAACGAAGCTGTCGAATTTAATGATAAACTAGTCAGAAAAAGAAATGCTGCAGCAATTAGGCGAAAGATAATAGGGCTTTCTGAAGGAAAATACGGTTATAATCAGGATCCCGAAGCAGCAAGACTGTTCAATGAGAAATTATTAAAAAGTAGAATGAAATAATTTTATTAAGGAGTAAAATATTTTTAAAAGAGGCTTTTTCATTGCTTTTTAGTAACAGTAAGTTTGAAAGTAATTGTTAAGGTCTCTTTTAATTTACGCTCTCTCTCCTAATAAAATTAATAGTATCAGCGGCGCCGTCAACTTGTTGGGGAAGAAAATAAGGATGAGGATGTGCTCTTTAATTTAGGCATAGTGGTGGTATGAATTTACAATCTCATTAAAAATATTAAGAGCATTTTTGAACTTTTCTCTGTAGTCATCTGCTTTATGTTTGTAACGGCCTACTTTAAGAAGATTGAGCATTACACCCAGAGAAGAGATAAATCTTTGAGCTGATGCCGGTGTTTTAAACCCTCGCATTTGTTTCTCTTTCTCTCGTGTAGGCTGATGAGCGTTCTCAATTCTGTTGTTAAGTCTTTTATGAGAACGATGCTCACAAGATTTAAGAAGAACTCTATGGGCTTTCTTGTAACTTCTGAGCGTATCCGTAATCATGACACGTGCAGGTGCTCCTGTTCTCTTAAGAGCCTTCTTTAAAAAGTGTACTATCATGATAGAGATATCAATGATTACTTAGAAACCTTTATTAGAAATTGCTCTGAATTTAGCTATGCATCGAGATGCAAGTTTCGTCTTACTTCATTAAATAAGAAAGAAACTGTAATTCTTCCTGTTCTTTTCTGATGACCAGTTGCAAGAGACGATGAATGGAAAGAAAGCTTTCTCCTTTTTTTATTAGAGAAAAATTGTCAAGTTGAGTAAGAGCGTCTTGAAGGGCTTTTTCGCTTAAAAGGAAAATACCTCATCACTTTTCAACCTATTAACCTAACTCTTCAACATAGTGCATGATATTTTTCAGTATTTGATAGGGTTTATTTCTGCTATATTGAATATAAATTTTTAAATATAAGGAAATATCAAGAAGCAAAGATATTCAAAAGAGAGGAATAGTAGATATGCTTTTATTTAAGCTTAAAAGCAGAATTAATGTATTAAGATTATTACTTGTAAGTTCAACTTTAGGGAGCTTAGCTGTTAAAGCCAGCGATAATGATAATCCTTTACAGCCAAAGTATTTTTCCTCCAAAATTCAAGCTGTTTCTTTTAATTCTCAACCTTTTCCTCGTCAACACACTTGGGATCAAAAAGAAAAAGAGCGCTTTAAAGAAGGCGAAGAGAGAAGCGATGAGTTTTTTCACAACAAGCTTTCATCTTTAGCAAGCAAAAAAATTAAAGGTAAAGAAGAACATAAGTATGTTTATGAAGTTTCCTCTCAAGATGATCGTTCTCTCTTAATAAGTGAAGAAGAAAATGAAGCAAGAGTCTTACTCCAACCGCCTGATTCTCCTCTTTCTTCAGTAACTGGTCCAATAGAAAACCAAGAAGCATTTTTACAAGCACGTATAAAGCTCTTTCAAAGCCACTTAAAAGCAGTTAAGGAGAAACTTCAAGATCCACCTCCTGTTGTCTTTCTTTCTTACAGCAGAGAAGATTCTTATCCTCAAATGAAAGCTAAAAGCTTAGCAGAAGACCTGGTGAGAGCAGGGGTTCCTTATGAGAATGTGCTCTTAGATCAATGGTCTAATAGACCAGGCAGTGGAGGAAATGTATTTGCCCATGCTGATAAAGTTGCAGAAGCTAAGAAAGTCATCCTTATTGGCTCTCCTGAGCTAAAAGATAAATATACTAAAGGAGAAGGACTTATCACCCAAGAGATTAATACACTTCGTAATCGCATTATAGAAAGAAGAACGGATGGAATCATTCCTGTATGGTTTGAGGACAGTTATGAGATGAATTTTCCTGCAGGGTTGCAGTCCTTACAAGCTCGTTCACTAGTAGGGGATTATTGTAGTAAATTTTTTGATTTGTTAGTTGATATCTACCAACTACATCCCGTCAAGAATGAGGTTAATAAAATCCAAGAAGATTTCCTTCGTCGAGCAAGCAAGATTTCAGAAGGCATTCTTAAAAGCTATGCAAGCAACCTTCAGAAGGTACACCAAGAAATAGCTGAAGAAGACGAAAATGTTATTTTAAGCATGTTAAGCCTCGATGATTCTTTTGAAGCAGAATTGCTAGAAAATCTCAGAACTTCTTTAAACCCTGGCCGTATAACTGAAGGCTCATCTACTCACATGAGCTCTTCTCCCTTCAGTCAGTCCAGAAGTCATGCTGACTTACAGGATTCTCAAAAGGTGCAAGCCCCATCTTCTCGTGTTTGGAATGCTGTTATTGATAAGACGCCTCTTCATTCATTGCCTGATAGACCAGAGGGGTTTATTGAAAGTTATCCTAAAGGCTCAAGCAAGAGCTATCTTACCATGCTCGAGGAAACGTTCCTCCCATTAGATACACTAGCATTCTCAGCTCCTCCACATATAGCAGCCTTAGCAGGTATGGGAGGACTTGGTAAAACCACCTTAGCTTTGCAATATGCTTATGAAGCTTTAGACCATAAAGCTTATGATATTATCTATTGGCTTCCCAGTGAAACAGATGATTCACTTGAAAAAGGTTATAAAGCTCTCTTAGCAGATGTGGAGGCTCCTTTAAAAGGCAATGAAGATACTGAGCGTATTATAACCCTTATCAGACGACATATCCCTCCTAAAGGTAAAAGATGCTTACTGGTTTATGATAATGTTCTTTTGCCCACCTTCTTAGATAACAAGAAGCCTCAGAAAGAGGTAGATATACTAATTACCTCTCGTCATAAAGGTTGGGGAAAGTCTTTAGTAGCATTAGATGTATTTAGGCCTGAAGATTCAATAAAATACCTTCTTACCACAACAGGCATTGAACCAAATGAGAAAAATAAACTCAATGCAGAGGCTCTTGCTGAGGAGCTAGGTCATCTTCCTTTAGCCCTCTCTCATGCTGCTGGTTACATTAAATACGTAGGTAAAGCCAATCCTTCTGAAACTCTTAAGTGTTATCTTGAAGACTTTAGAAAGCAACCTGAAGCTTATTTTGAGGGAACTGAAGATTTCTTAAATGAGCAACAGCCAATAGACATGAGTTATGAACGCTTAATCACTAAGAGCTGGAGCTTATCAGGCAGAGAGATTTCGCCTTTAGGGCATCAGCTCATGCTGTATTTTGCTTATCTTAATTCTGAGGCAATACCAGAAGATATCTTCCTAAGTTGTGCTGGAAGCAAAAAATCTCTTCAAGAAGCTCTTGCTCAACTCGACAATTTTTCTCTCATAAAAAAAGGAAAAGGTTTTCTTTCCATTCATCGCCTCTTGCAACTTGTCATCAGAAAAGAACAAAAAACAACGCATGAAATAGTATCAAAGGTTTGTGATCTTTTCTTAGGAAGAGCGGAAGCATTATTCCAAACAAATTTTAATGAATTTGAAGCACGTGAAAGTGCTTTTAATTACTTACCACATATAATAGCTCTGCTTAAACATGGAGAACGGTTGAAACTTGCCTCTCAACAAATTTGTAAACTTGAATGTATAGGAAAGGTCTTATGGAACATAGGGTTTATTATATCAACGTCATTGACAGGAGATCGAAATATTGAAGATAAAAATAAACCTTTAAAGCATATGTTAGAACAAGCAAAACTCTCATTTAATGATTTAAAAACTGAATATGACGAAACGGCTTTCCATTCTCTATTAGAAGTTTTCCATAAGAGCCATCCTTGCGTAAAATATACTATTGGAAATTTATTTTTTTATGGCATCTGGTTATCTCAAGATTATAAAGGTTGTGATCAGCAAGGAAATCCCACTTCACAATTAAATATAGGATTTCTAGATCAATATACCCTATATGGAAAGCCAGAGTATGAAAAAGCACTTGAATGGTATACTAAGGCTACTGATCAAGGTTATGCAGAAGCACAAGTTAACTTAGGCAAGATGTATGAAAAGGGACACGGGGTAGCTCCTGATAATAAAAAAGCTTGCGAGTTGTATAAAAGAGCTGCAAATCAAAAATTTGCATCTGGGCAATATAAGCTAGGGCTGATGCATGCTCAAGGCCTAGGTGTAGAGCAATCCTATGAAGAAGGACTAAAGTGGTGTCGACTTGCTGCAGAACAAGGTCATATCGAAGCAAGAACTATGCTGGGATGGACGGATAAAAATAATCAAGGTTTAGACCAGACACCTGAAGAAGCTTTAAAGCTGTTTAATAGGGCTGTTGCAAGACTAAAAGTTGAAAGACAGGAAAACCATAAAGAGGCTATAAAGAAGCGCTCTCATCCAGTAGGGTCTTACCCTACATTCTTTTATGGATTGCTCAGGAAGTCCAATTGGTCCTGTATTTTACAATAGAGATCATTTTGACGAGGCATAGGAGTAGCTTGGCAGGCACTACCCATTTAGTTATAGAGAAACAAGAGTTTTATCTTTTATGTGTGTGATTCATAGACATGGTTTCAATTTTCTTATGGTCATTTCAGCTTGATAATTTTGAGCTTGGATATGTTCCTTTTTTCGGTCATAAGCAACAATGACTTCATCCCAAAGGGGCGTTTTATCTCCTAACTCACTACATTGTTGAGAGGGGGTTTTACCTCCTAGAGAACCGTGTGGGCGTTGCCAATTATAAAAAAGCTGCCAAGCTTTTAGCTCCTCTTTTAAAACTTCAAAATTTGATAAATAAGTTGTCGGATAAAATTCTTCAAGGTCAGTTTTTTGTGATCGTTCTACTTTACCATTATGATGGGGAGAGGCTGGCTTTATAGGACGGAATTTTATGCTGTACGCCATTAATTTTTCTTGGACTTTGTAAGCAAAAAACTCTCTACCACGATCAGATTGAATGCGTTGTATAGGAAAAGGAAACTGCTCAACCATGACATCTATGAAGTCAAGCGGGTAGTGTCATGCATGGACCTGCCGTGCGAGTCAAGAGAAATATTTGATGAAGTATAAAGCATCAGTCATGCATCCGGCCTTTTTATGAAGATCATATCTATTCTCCTGGCCCTAATGGATATTCGAACCCTCTGTATCCCTCTCATATATACGGCTTTAAATAAGCCCTGACGATACACGGATTGAACAGAAGGAATTGCCTTTTTTCCATCAAGTTATACTCTTGCGTGCTCACCTGGTAGGTGTTCTTTTAATACTCCTTGTTTAATTAAGGGTGTCTATTACTTTTATCTCTAAGCAACTGCATTTTCAAAAGTTGTGTTCTTATAGTTATGTTGGTAATCATTTCCCGAAGATAACAAAGCCCATAAAATACGCGCCATCTTGTTTGCAAAGGCTACAATACCTTTATTGTGCCCTCGACGATCAGCAATCTTCCGGAACCATGCCATCAAAGGAGATAAACTTTCCTGCTTTTTATACTTCAAGGTTTTCAAAACAGACCGAGCTCCATGAACAAGAAGAGAACGTAAATATCTATCACCTCGTTTGCTAATTCTTCCTAATTGTATCTTGCCTCCGGTAGAATATTGCTGAGGAACTAAACCTAGCCAAGCTGCTAATTGTCTGCCATTCTTAAAGACGTTTACATTCCCCACTTTTCCAATAAATGCTGTTGCAGCAATAATCCCAATCCCGGGAACTGTCATCAATTGTTGAACTTGAGGATTGGCCTTAGCAAAGCTCTTGAATTGATCATCACGCTTTTTTATTAAAGTATTTTTATATTTAAACTCTTCAATCAGATCAAAAAGTAAACTTTTTAATAAAGGCGTGACTTCTTCACATTCAGGATCTAGCAGTTGTGTAACGTTAGGAAGAATTTTATGT
Organism: Alphaproteobacteria bacterium; assembly: GCA_016742295.1. Taxonomy (GTDB): domain Bacteria; phylum Pseudomonadota; class Alphaproteobacteria; order JAGOMX01; family JAGOMX01; genus JACVCA01. The sequence continues at coordinate 9,913 of JACVCA010000025.1, forward strand.
ATCCCTTGAGCAATAGTAAGCCCATGTTCTAATAACAAGCCTCTTATCCCATTAGCTAAAGCTGTACGCTCTTCAATAAGTCTACTTCTATCATTATGCAGAGCTAATATTTCTTGTTGGCTAACAGTCTTAATACCGACAAAATTCATATGAGGCCGAGTGACTGCTTCACAAATGCCGGCAGCATCGTTAAAATCATTTTTGTAGGATTTTGCATAAGGTTTGACATGCTGAATAGCCATTAAGCGGACATCATGACCCCAGTCCTTAAATAACCTTGCTAAGTGGTGGGCGCCGCCACAAGCCTCCATCCCCACCAAACAAGGAGGAAGATTCACCATAAACTCGTGAAGCTTAGATCGTGTAAGCTGTTTCTTTAACACCATCTTTCCGAAACTGTCGACTCCATAAAGATGAAATTTATTCTTGCCAATATCAATACCTAGAGTTTTAATAGTCATTGTGGACCTCCTTTGGTTGTAAACTCATTATTTACATGGCACTTAGATGCCGTAATGATCATTTTAATGATCCCAAATGGCAGGTCCATACCCTTATATATGGATCGGTCCGCATTGCAAGAGCTAAAATAAGATATTTGGCTTTATAAGGTAGATTGCAGTCATATATCCGGCTTTTTGTTAAGACATTTGTCTTTAGCCCTGATGGGATCTGCGTACTCTTATCTCTCAATCAAGTTGCCGGCCTTTAAAGGCCATGACGACGCCAGAGTTTGAAAGAGCGGGTCTGCCCCTTTATGCCATCATCTTAATCTTCACCTCCGCAATCTGGTGGAATGTTTAAATCCGTTTAATTCTGACTCAGTACCAGTTTCCTCTTAAGTTTACCCTTTTGCTTGATAACAAGAACCATGCGCCATAATGGCCCATAAGATACGTGCATTCTTATTAGCAACTGCTACACAAGCTTTGTTAAAACCTCTGCGATCTTTAAGTGCTCTAATCCAACCACTCATGGAATCAAGCTTACGAGAAGCATGCTTTACCACAGCTCTTGCTCCATGAATAAGAAGACTCCTTAAATAACGATCGCCCCGTTTACTGATACCCAGAAGAACCTGCTTACCTCCGCTTGAGCATTGTCTTGGAACAAGACCTAGCCATGCAGACATCTGTCGACCGCTTTTAAAGATCTTGGCTTCTCCAATTGCTGCCACTAGAGCTGTAGCAGTGAGAGGGCCTACGCCTTGAACTTGAGTGAGCCTTTGGCAGACTTCACTCTCTCGGCAAAGCTTTAGAATACTTTTGTCATAGTGAAGAACTTTATGGTCACTCTCTTTTAATTGCTCATAAAGATCAATAAAGAGAGTTTTGCTTCTGGATGTGAGATCAAAGGTTGAAGTATCAATCACCTCTAAGAACTTCTTTCTCACCTGATTTATGCCTTGAGGAATGACAATCCCATACTCAAGCAACAACCCTCGCATTTGATTAACTAAAGCCGTACGCTCTTGAATAACACGTTGGCGTATACGGTGAAGAGCTTGTATATCTTGTTGCTCCACGCTTTTAATAGCAACAAATCTCATATTGGGACGGGTGACAGCTTCACAGATTGCTTCTGAATCATTAAAATCATTCTTGTTGGTTTTGACATAAGGCTTTACATACTGTGGATTCATCAGCCTAACTTCATGACCAAAAGACGCAAACTTACGTGCCC
>JACVCA010000307.1 GCA_016742295.1 Alphaproteobacteria bacterium
GGGGGGTGTCATCCGCAGCAACATCCATTCTTTCCAGTAGATTACCACCAACTTCTTGATAGCTTTCAATCATCTGCTGGAGACAAGGCTTGGAAGACATGATAAAATCATCCGCTAGCAAAACAGCAAATGGTTCATCTCCTACCAAATGACGCGCACACCATACCGCATGGCCCAATCCTAACGGCTGTAATTGGCGGGTATAAAAATTGCGCCCTGCAGAGGGAATGAGTGACTTAAGCTCTTCGAGATCTTCGACATTTCCCCGTTCTTTAAGGGTTGCTTCAAGTTCATGAGCATGGTCAAAATGATCTTCAATTGCAACTTTTCCCCGGCCTGTCACAAAGATAAACTCTTCAATTCCTGCAGCTTGCGCTTCTTCCACTGCATATTGAATGAGAGGTTTATCTACTAAGGCCAGCATTTCTTTAGGGATAACCTTAGTTGCCGGTAAAAAGCGCGTTCCTAAGCCTGCTACCGGAAATACGGCTTTACGTATGCGCGTCATCCCATGACTCCGTTTTCAATACTTTGTTATGGTTTTATCTTATAAAGGGAAGTCCGGCAAGAACTGTAAAGATGAGAGGGAAAAGCAAAAAGACAGCAGTTTTTTAAACTGCTGCCTCTTGAGTAAATTTTTAGCTTGTAGACATAAATAGTTTTCTATTTTTACGTCTTTTAGTTACAAATTTGACTTGCTACAGGCTTAAGCTGAGAAATGCTATTGATGACTGCACAAACCGCACCTTTAAGCTCAGGAGAATCCTTAGCAGATACTGGCTCTTTATTGTAACCTAGGCAATTTTTTATTTTACTTTCAGCGCATTTGCTTTTACAAAAATTTTGCACTTCTGTAATTCCACAAGTTTTTCTATTACATCCAGCGTCGCAAATGGGATCTCCCCATGCAAAAGCTGAATTTACGTAGAGCATACATGCAAAAGCTGAAAATGTTGTAAATAGAATTTTTTTCATAATATAATGATCTCCAAGTTCAGTTGTTAAAAAAAAGTTTTAGTATCAGTTCCTATATTAAATACATTTGGTAAATAAATGATTTATTTTTGGTGAATGAATGTTTAAAAAATGCAATTTAAATATCAAGAAAAATTTTCGTAATATTACTGTCTATACAATATATAAGCTGGATCTTCTTTATTCTTGATTACTGCTTTGTAAATAAGTTGCCCTAACTTTTCACCAATTTTTAAATTGTAATGGAGAGGATCCCAATAGTTTTCATCTTTCTTCGTAATGTAGGAGTCAATCATAAAGTCTATCACATAAACATTGGGAAACTTTAAAGCCATCTCTTTATAATGTCGCTTGCAAGCTTGCCAACGCCTGACATTTTCAAGCCCTCCAGAGGATTGATAATAACTATGATAAGGGACAAAAATAATAATTTTTCTTGTTTCTATCGGCAAGCTCGCCAGCATTGTTTCCATATAATGCGCTTGAGGAAACTTAAATTGAAACTGAGGGTCGGTTGAATTGTCTGGAAACTTAGGCTTTGCAAGGGGGGTTTCTTGCTTATAAATATGTTTTCGTGCCTGAGAAAGAGAATATTTATGTGTTTGAGGAGAAATG
>JACVCA010000308.1 GCA_016742295.1 Alphaproteobacteria bacterium
GTATTCATATTTATGCCATCAATTAAAAGTGTACCTGAGTCAGGAATTTCAAAGCCACCCAAAAGTCTCAAAAGAGTAGTCTTCCCACATCCTGAAGGGCCAAGAATCGAGAAAAATTCGCCTTTATAAATAGAAAGAGAGACATGGTTTAAAGCAGGTACACCGTCAAATGCCTTTGAGACATTATCAACTTCGATATAAGGCTTTGCTTTGGGGTCTTGCCATGGTTCTAGCTTTGGCTTACGTTTGTCGCCAACTGCCATATTAATGTTCTCCGTATCTTCTAAAAAGAGAGCTTTATCACGAAAGTTTTAAAACTATATCATACACAAGACAGATTGCGAGTGAGATTTTTATCAGCCATCGCCATAGGCTCACCTTTACTAAAAGGATTGAATACATTTTTTGAAAACTAGGAGACATAACTTTCTTCTTCTGGGGCGCAGTCTTCCCTTGACTCTTTGCGAAGGCCTAGCGTTTTGTGCTAGATAGAGTTCAATGCTCTACTTAACTTTCTTAGCATCTTTAGGTTGGCCCTGAGAAGGGGTCCCAGGGTTAGGCTTTTCATGCAAAGGAGAAGATGTAACCTCTTTAACCTTATTTGTTTCACCTGGGGTTGTTTTCACCATCTTTTTAGGTTCTGCAGTTGAAAGATCTGTCGTTTTGGTTTTATTGATTACAGGACGGGTGGTCTCTAGAATTCCTAATTCGTCTTCCTCATCAACAATAGATTGGACGTTTTTACTGCTTTTAAATACCCCCGCAATAACGACAGTCATAAAGAAGAATGCAACCGCAAGGACTGCTGTGGCACGTGTAAGTAAATTTGCAGTTCCGCGCGCTGTCATAAGACCGGCAGTTGCGCCCCCACCTATTCCCAAAGCGCCACCTTCGTTACGTTGAATTAAAATTATTCCAATCATCGCCAAAATAATTAAGAGATGTATGATAAGCAAAGCCGTAATCATAATGAGGTCTATCCTTTTTATTTATGCACTTTTAAAGAAGCATTTTTGTCTTCGAAAGCGTCTTGAAAATTTCAATGACGCATTTTATTCACAATTTACATAAAAAAGCTAGTTATAAGACAAGGCAATTTTGAAAAAATCTTCAGCGTTTAAACTGGCACCTCCAACCAGCACGCCGCCTATGTCTGTGAGAGCTTTAAAATCATTGATATTAGTTGATTTGATCGAACCTCCGTAGAGTAACCGCATATGCTGTCCTTCTTGCCCAAACCTTTCTATAGCCCATTTACGCAATGTGCAGTAAACCACCTCTAAATCTGGCAACTTAGCTGTCAGACCTGTACCTATTGCCCAGATAGGTTCATAAGCAATAATGATATTATCCATTGTAGCTTCTTGGGGCATCGAACCGCGCCATTGATTTTCTAAAATCTTAAGCGTATCTCCTGCCTGGCGTTCTTTTTGGGTCTCTCCAATGCAAATAATCACTTTAAGGCCAGCTTTATGAGCAACCTCAGCTTTTTGACGAATGGTTTCATTTGTCTCTGCATGTTGTCTGCGGCGCTCAGAATGGCCTACAATCACATACTGACAGCCAATATCTGCCAGCATAGTAG
>JACVCA010000026.1 GCA_016742295.1 Alphaproteobacteria bacterium
GCTACAAGTAGTGCTGCTTCTCCCGTTGAAAAAAAATTTGGCAAGTGTTGAAAATAAGCAAGTGACGCTGCTTTAATACCTTCTATATTTCCTCCAAAAGGGGCGAGCGTAAGATACATTGATAAAATTTGACGCTTACTGAAATGGCATTCAAGTTGCAAAGCACGAATGACCTCAATAAGCTTTGAAGTTATTGTCCGAGGACGCGGCTCGAGTAGACGAGCTGTCTGCATTGTGAGTGTTGATCCCCCAGAAATGACTTTCTGAGTTTGGATCATTTGAAAAGCTGCCCTTATGATCGCTAGAGGATCAATACCACAATGATACCAAAATCTTTGATCTTCACGTGCAATTAAAAATTCAACATAGTGGGGATCTACTTCGGCGAAATCTGTTTTGATACGCCATTTATCATCAATCGTTTGGAAGACATGCAGTAAACTTTTATCATTCCCCAATACTATAACAGAGGTATCTTTAAAACGGGTCAAGTTTGGCGGAAATAGTGCATCCATTCCGACGATAAAGATAAAAGTCAGCCCAATTCCACTTAAAAATATATGTCTTTTTTTTAACCCTCTCATTCCTTTTTAAGGCGTCACCCCTAGAATATTCATTTCTCCTACGGCGAAAAAGTTCGGACGGTACATGCTCTCAACATAAGGAGCAGGATAAATAAATTTTCCTGAAGAAACTGCTCTCACAATGTATGCAAGCTTAAAATCTGGATTGCTTTTATTAAGTGTTATCGCGGCGAAGAAGCGATCATCACGCCCTTCAAGTCGATCAGCTTTTGTTAAATTGCCTAACCATGCAAAATCACGTGTTACATTCTCATCAGTCAGCTTAGCATCTTCTATTTCAAAACCAGCTGGAAGCAGATCAAGTACCAAAACTTGATGGTGCTCTCCTTCAGTTAAGCGGCCCCGGAGAAGAATCATACATAACGTCCCTGCCTTCACATTCTTTAAATCAACCGGTTCTCCCCCTAACATGTAAACTTCACGTGTAATATCAAAACCATTATTCTTCAATTTATTTGTATCTACAACCTGACCCATAGTAGTTAACGTATATGAAAGGGAGGTATTACCAAGATTATTCAGCACCACTTTTTCATCCCAATTTGATCCTGATTTTTCGAGCTCAAAAGATGCTGGACCTTGATATTCCTTCTGGTTATTCAAGGAAATTTTATATGCTTTCTGACTATCTTTCAAAGCTGTAGCACCTCGAATCAACCAAGCTTTATCTTGTGTACTCAGATAATTTTTTAGGGCACTTTTATCGGCAAGCTCTTGCGCTAAACTCAGCAAAGCTGGATGGTTTTGAGTTGTTTCTGCCATCATTGTTACCAAAATTGCAAGATCTGTTACCGATGAAGTATATATATTCGTTTCTTTTGGTACTAAACTTCTTTGATCGATAGCTTTCTTAAACCATTTTTCTGCCTGGTTATTATCCCCAAATATTGCAAACGCAGCAGCAATAAAAGCCGCGTCCTTACATGATTTAAGTTTATTTTGATTGTTATCAGAGAAATAACGTAACCGCCCTAAAGTACCCTTGCCTTGTTTTGCTAAGACATAGTGTGTATATGCCTGGAGAGACAGAAGTTCGGGAGTTTCCGGCTCTTTCTGACTTTGTTGCACAAGCCAATTAATAGCTTTTGTATAGACGAGGTTAGGAATTTCTAGACCTTCTTTCCTTATTTGGGTTAAAACGTCACAGGTATAGGCAGTCAACCAAGGTTCAGATACCCTTGTAGGATCCCATAAAGCAAAGCTTCCATCAACGCGTTGCAAATATATAATTTGACTGATGATATTTTTCAAAGTCTTAAGAGATTCTGAATGAGAATCTGCTTTTATAGGATGCTCAGCATAAAGAAATGCGATTGCACGGCTTGCTAATTGCTCCACACAAAAATAAGGATATTGTTTCATTTGACTGATTAAAGTCGAAACCCCAAAATTGGGAACCGAACCAATACTTAACTGTAGTTTTGCCCGGGAAGATATATAATCTTTCAATAACTCAGGGCTAATTTCTAAGGTTTCTTTCGGCTTCAATTGAGCATAAGTTTGTTTCATTATTTCAGGTTGTGCTGATCTCACCGTCAGATCCCAACTTTTGGTCATCTTCACATTCCCCCGACCTTCAACATGCAAATGAAGCTTACCAATACCATCATGCAGCGCATTAATACGTATAGGCAATTGTCTTTGTTCTTGTTCCTTAAGTGTAATTACTTGTGTAAATGCCTGTTCAAGACCTATAGCACCTTCAACTGTAAGACTCACTTTGTAATCTCCTGCTTGACCAGCAATATTATCAATTGTAGCGATTGCCAAGCTCTGATCTTGGGGTGCAAGAAAGCGTGGTAAAGAGAGGTCTATCTCAACATTGTCTCGAACAACAACTTGATTTTCCGTGCTTCCCACTGCTTTCTCATTCCAGGCAATTGCCATAATTCTTAGGCGACCTGTAAAATCAGGCAAATCAAAGGGGATTTTAATACTTTCTTTATCATGAGTTGGCATGACGCCAGAAAAAAGACTGACAGTCTTAAAACTTCTTGCTGCCAGCAAACTAAGTATCCTTTGAGAAATTCCAGCATCACCCCCTACTTGAAATGAACCTGATTGTACCCCATAGGGATTGATCAATTTGCCGTAAGTGTCTCGAATATCATAGGAAAGTTGTTGTTGGCTAAAAAAGTGCCTGATCGGATCTGGCGTTTTAAAGTCACTTAATTGAAGTAAACTTTCATCAATTGCCGCAACCGTAACATATGTTCCTTTCTGTCCATGAGGTAACTTTACTTCAACCTCAAGCTTAGTATTTGGCCTAACAAGCTTAGGTGTTGATAGAGTTAAATCTAGTTTCTGATCCTTTGGCTCAAGGCCTATCCATGCGACACCTATCGCACGACTTGGCATTTTTGAAGTAGCTTTGTCTGCAGGACGTATGACAGTCGCAATCAAATACGCACCAGGGTTTTCAGCTAAAATACCTTTAATCGGAATGTCAAGCGTTTGACCTTTACTGCTGATTTTTTCAGTGTGGATAATTCCCAAACGCTGGCCTAATGCTGTGACAATAAGCTCACCTTCAAATGGAGGTTTAATAAAGACACGTGCCTTTTCTCCTACAATATAGTGTTCTTTATCAAGCTTAACTTCTAGCATATCGGGACGGTCCGGACTATCTTTTGCATCCCACCAACCTGAAGAAAAGCGAAGACTTGTTGCAACTCCTGTTTTATCATCTATCACTTCAAGTCGATAACGGCCAAATTTAACCGTCTCCTGTAAAGCTGCCGGTGCTTGAGATACGGTAGAAATTTTCCCAGTTGTCACCGGATGGTCCCGAATTACAACTTCAAAATTCCACTCATCTCCCTTCTTAAACCACACATAATCATGATTTTCTTGATAAAGGGTGTATTTAAGATTCTCAACAGCCTTTAGCTTGCCATTGTTATCAACGGCGATAATATCAAAAATAGGTTTTGAATTTTCACTTACAGTCTTGTCTTTAAACCGAGGAGCTATTCCAATAGCATAAGGTAAATGCCAAAAAGACGTTTTTTGCTCTACTGTGCGCCCTCGGCCCCCCATTTCATAAACTGTAGCTTTACTTTCAAGTTCTAAAATATGAGTGGTTTCTGGTTTTATATTGACGAGAGTCACAAGTTCAACTTTACCCTTTGAATCTGTACGGGCAGAGTCAAACTTAAACTTTGGCGGTGCCCAAGATTCCTCTTCAAGCCCAAATTGATAATTTGGCCATTTGATGAAGGGCGTCTTCGCAATCACAAGCGAAGCTTCACCTTCGACCTTTAAGTTAGCTGCTGGAGGACCAAAAAAATAATTTGCAGCCACTGTTAGAGCATAGTTCTCAAGAGGTCCTGCTTGCTTCTGCTCTGGAGTTGCCGAGACTTCAATGCGAGGAGGGATAAAATCACGAACACGGAAAGTTGTTCTTCCTATTTCAGGCTTCTTAGGATCAAGATGAACTACAACAGTCCACTCTCCACTTGGACTTGAAGCCGACGTCGAGAACTCTAAGGTATGTGACCCGGATCCTTGATCTTTCGTAGCTTTTTGATAAATCTCGACCCCATCCGGCCTTAAAATTCGAAACGTCAAAGGCATATTTGTTGCAGCTTTTCCTTTGTCACTACGAAGCAAGCCGGTAATATTAATTTTTTCACCAGGCCTATAAATTCCTCTGTCACAATAAATAAAGGCATCAACAGAGCCTGTAGGCGCACGGCCCGTAACCCCACGATCACTAAAATCAAAAGCTGCATCACGCAGACTAAGAACCGTAAATTCTTTACCATTTATTGAAGCATAAATGAAAGAAGGATGATTACCTCCTTCACCTGCGATCGCAGGTTCAGCAATATGTGCATAGCCTTTTTGATCAGTGTCAATTGTTGCAAGCTCTCGATTGTTTCGAGCAATAACTTTAATATGGGTTTTATGAAGCGGTTTTCCCGTAGTTATAGAACGTGAAAGAATATGTAAACCATCAGGGCCCCGGAATGTAGTTATACCAATATCACTCACAACAAACCATTGAGTAGCTTGTTGATTAAAATCATACATCTCCTCTGTTGTATTATCTGAGACTGCATAAATCCCATATAATCCGCGTTTGAGATTTTTACCTAGAATTTGGTCAATTGGTAAACCTTTGGTTGTTGCTTTATCAAGCGCCCCATCAATACTAAATTTGCCCTCCCAAATTACTTCTCCTTGCTCATCTTTAAGATAATTAAACGACCAATCATGTAAAGAACTCAAAAATTGGTGACGATTTATCTGTGACACAAGGTTGCGCTCATCAATGTGGACAATTTTCAGCTTTACCTCTTTCACATTAACAGCAGTCAAAGGAATAATTTGTGGACCTTGACTAGGCAAAATATATCCCCGTTCTCTAAAATTCAGGGTAGGTTTACGATGGGGAATAAGAGCTTCTAAAGTCTGGGTTTGAGTAAGTGCAGCCTCCCTTTCTCCTGGAAAACCTTTTTTAAATTCAACTTTATATTGTGCCCCAAATGCTAAACCTTCTATACATAAACGATTTCCTTTTCCAATAACTGACATATCTTCTACATGCGGTGTAACACTAACATAGTCTTCATAATGTAAATCGCGTTTACGTGATAAAGGGCGTGTCCATGCTACACACAAAGAACCCACATCTGGACGCTGTGGCATTTCCAAATCATAAGGTGCAAAGACATCTGGATACATAGAAGTCAACATTGCCAAACGTTTTTCAATATCCTTTTGCTCTGCAAGCTTTAAAGCCTCCTTACGCAACTCGGCTTGCTTATTATCAAATTGAGATATAAGCCATAAAACTAACGCTTTATCTAAAGGCGTAGCAGCAATTTTATAAGCATTATAAGCAGCCCCGAGAACCGCAGTAGGCTCTGAAGCATACTGCTTTTCTTGCTGAATACGCGTTAGAGTTAAAAGGATCCAGGCTTGCAAATCTTTTGGATCTAGAGCTACAATTAACTCTAAGTTAGCAGTCGCTTCATACCAATAGCCCTGATCATAAAATCGCTTAGCATCAACTTTACGCTTTAAATTTTCTATAGCAGATGACTCAGGCCGTTTTTTATGGCTAAGCTTTTCTTGATATTCTTTTGCAATAGAAAGTTTTTGCTGATTCAAGAATTCATGAACTTTAGCAGAGGGGCTAGCCTCACATTTTTCCGAAATAGATAGTGAAACTAACAAAACGAGAACTGAAAATATTTTTTGGGACATTTTTATTTTAAAGCTTCTTTTTTTATTTTTTTAAGTCCCCCCACTATAGAAGATAATTTATTGTACGACAAGAGGCGAACATCTATTGACAGCTTTGGAATATTTTTTGTAACATTAATCAAAAGGAGAGATTAATGACACATGGCGGAAAAAGGCCAAATGCAGGGCGCAAGCTAGGCAGCGGCAAATATAAAGAAGCGACAAAAGTAATGCGCATTCCGATTAGCAGGATCGGGGATGTATTAAATATCCTTATTAATGAGAACATAAGAAAAACGCATAACTTTCCCCAAGACCAAGAGTTTCAGAGGGCAGCCATTAATACTTCATATGCTTTACCTCTTTATACTTCAGCTGTTGCTGCTGGGTTTCCTGCTCCTGCAGAAGACCACTATGATCAAACATTAGATTTAAATCAGCATCTTTTAAATAACCCCGATGCCACTTTTTTTGTACGTGCCACTGGCAACTCAATGCTAGGAGCGGGAATAAATTCAGGGGATCTTTTAATTGTCGATCGTAGTATTCCGCCTCAAAGCGGCAAAATTGTAATTGCAGTGGTTGATGGGGAGCTTACAGTCAAACGACTTTACAAAAAAGAGGGACAACTTTTTCTTTCTCCTGAAAATCCTGAGTACCCAAGTATCGAAATTACTGAAAATACAGAATTTATGATGTGGGGGGTCGTTACGAACGTCATTCATGCGGTCTAAGTCTTTAAATATAAAATTCAATAATTTGAAGACTGAATGATATAGCTTTGTAATGTTAATTAAATTTCACTTTTCTAAGAGCGATGGAGTGTGCCATAGTTAAGGCTACATTTGTATAATTAGCTTTATTTAATGTTAAAACCTTCAGCTGCCCCGAAAAATCTCTGTTTTGCGTCTGGCCCGTGCGCCAAGCGACCAGGCTGGAATTTTAAAAATCTCGAACAAGCTTTACTTGGGCGATCTCATCGTTCAATTCCAGCGCTTACGCGTATAAAAGAATTATTGCAACGCACACGATCTCTTTTGGACATACCTGAAGATTATCAGATTGCTCTCACTTCAGGCTCAGCCACAGGAGCCATTGAAATGGCCATGTGGTCAATGTTAGGAGTACGCGGGGTTGATATTCTTGCTTGGGATGTATTTGGTCACAGGTGGGTTGACGACATCCTTAATCAGCTAAAAATATCGGATGTACGTATCTTTTCTGCAAAATTTGGACAGTTACCAGATTTAAAGCAGGTAGACTGTAATAGAGACATCGTTTTTACCTGGAACGGAACGTCAGCAGGCATTCATATTCCTGAGGCTGATTGGATAACTTCTGATCGTCAAGGTTTGACTTTTTGTGATGCTGTCTCAGCAGTTTTTACAGAAGATTTACCTTGGAGTCGGCTAGACGTAACTACTTTTTCCTGGCAAAAATCCCTTGGAGGTGAAGCAGGAATTGGAATGATTGTGCTCAGCCCTCGAGCTATAGAGCGCTTAAAAACTTATACCCCGCCTTGGCCTATTCCCGGTCTCTTTCGTTTAAAAAAAGAAAACAAACTTCTTGAAGAGTGTTTTCAAGGTGAAACCTTAAATACTCCCTCTTTGCTATGTATCGAAGATTTTCTTGACGCTCTGAAATGGGCAGAAGGCATAGGTGGTCTTGGGGAGTTACAAGCAAGGGTCGGGAGAAATTTCACAGTTGTTGATACGTGGGTAGCCCATACACCTTGGATTGACTTTTTATCCGAATCTCCCAATATACAATCCAAAACACCAGTTTGCTTACAACTTATTGATCCTAAAATCCTTTCTTTGAATATTCCTGACCAATGGCATGTTATCAAGCTTATAAGCAATTTGCTTGAGCATGAAAGTATTGTTTATGATATAAAAAATCATGGAATGGCGCCCCCATCTTTAAGGTTATGGCTAGGACCAACTATTGAAATAGATGATGTAAAGGCCCTGTTACCCTGGATTGAATGGGCCTATGAAACAATAAAGAAATCCTTATAAGATAATGTTATTACAAAAGCTTAAATTCTCTAAGCTTTTTTAAAGCAGCCAACCAATTCGATATGCTCGGACCATAAAAATTGATCGACGGGTGTAAGTGAATCCAATTGATAGCCCCCTTCTTTTAAAATGCGCGCATCGCGTGCAAACGTTGTTGGATTACAAGAAATCATTATGATACAAGGAACTTGAGAGAGCGCAATTTGCTTTGCTTGTTTTGCAGCCCCTATACGAGGAGGGTTTATGAGAATCACTTGGTATTTATTAAGTTCAATGGGTAATAGAGGGCTAGAAAACAGATTTCTATGTTCAGTTTGAATGGATTTTTGGTGAAGAATAGCTGCTTTTTTCAAAGCTGTTAAGGCGGATGTATCCATTTCAGCTGCATAAACCTTTGCATATTTTGCAAGGAGAAAGGTAAAGGTGCCACGCCCACAGAACAAGTCAGCAGCCCTTGTAAAATCTTGCGGGAGGTAAGATGAAACAACCTCACTTAAAACTTTGTCCGCAAGCTGACTGGCCTGCAAAAATCCCCTAGCATCAATTTCCACTTGAATGCCCGAGAATTCTACAGTCGGTGTATTAAACGTAATGATAGGCTCTTCAAAATTTCCACAACCAACCGACAGACGAGACAATTTATACAAACGAGCAAAATCAACAAATTTTTCTCTTAGATTCATTGAGAGTTCAAAATTTTGTTCTACCTTAAATAATATATCAAGACCTGACCCCGTAGAAGTTATGTAAATTTCAGCTTTTTGCTTTACATCAAGAATCTCGTTTAGAAATGATCGTAAGGCTGGAATTATATTTTCAATTTCTGGAATAACAACCGCACATTGTTGGATATCAACAATATAGTGACTATTACGCTGATAATAACCCAGCGAAACACCCTGCTGCGTTTTAACAATCTTAAAATTTGCGCGACGTCTTGTTCTTGAAGGGAGCACTATAAGTTCTTTGAGGTGAGGATCCTCAAACCCTTGATTATAAAGCGCAGTCTTAACCTTTTGAATCTTGTGATGTTGATAAACATCAGGACGCAGATGTTGTAAAAGGCAACTTCCACATTTGGTAAAATGAGGGCATATTGGAAGTGTACGCTGGGGGCTCGCTTTTAAAAGTTCTATCATTTCCCCCTGAAAAGTTTTGTCCTGCTGCGGTGAAATCTTTGCCCGGATTTGATCTCCAGGTACAGTATAGGGCACAAAGGTTTTCTTATCTTCCAGCATTGCAAAGCCAGACCCTTTAGGACTTAGCCCTATAATTGTTAAAATTTGTTCCACAGAAAAACCTTATAATTAATTTATAAAAATTTAAGCTATACTATTCAACATCAAGTTGTTATTTTTATGAAAGGATTAGTTCGTCCATTGACAAATAAAATTTGGTTTCTATTTTATATATAGTAATAGGAATGTTTTTTGGTGTTATATGAAAAAGAATTTTTTTTAGTTATATATATTCTTGCCTTGGTTTCCTCAACACGCATTAATTCATCATTTTTTCCACAGTTTGATTTTGTGCAAAAACAGAAGACTTTTCGAAAGAAATCTATCGAGGTCTAGGCATTGATAGATTTCTCATGCTATATATAGCGGAAGATTTTAAGATCAATACGAGAGAGTGATGATTGCTAAACTATCCGGAATAATTGATACTATTAGCAGTGGACACCTTATATTAGATGTAGGGGGGGTAGGGTATCAATTATACTGCTCTCAAAAAACATTAGATACCTTACCTGACCTAGGTGAAAATGTGACTCTCTATGTTGAAACGGTCGTTCGTGAAGAATATATTCATCTTTATGGCTTCAAGGATCCTAATGAGCAACAGTGGTTTCGTATATTATTAACTGTGCAAGGTGTAGGAATGCGTGTTGCACTTGCAATTTTATCAACTTTTCATCCCAGTGAAATTTCACAAGCAATTGGCGCTCAAGATAAAACCTTTCTTGCACGTGCAGAAGGGGTAGGCCCCAAATTAGCGGCAAGGCTCGTTAATGAACTGAAAGATAAACTTGCTACTTACCCAACTTCAATAATACAATCAGGACCTTTAAATAGAGCTGTCGTTTCTCCTATTTATGAAGATGCGCTGCTTGCTCACATTAATTTAGGCTACCGAAAGCATGAAGCAATGGAAGCTCTAGAAGACACCCATCAAGACAATATATCAGTCGAAAATTTAATTCGCCTTGGCCTTAGCAAATTAACGAAGGTCATATCATGAGAGAGAACCAAATCCTGAGAGCAGAAGTTATAGAAGAGGATGAAACAGAAAAATCACTTCGTCCCCTCAACCTGAAAGAATTTATCGGACAAGAACAAGCTTGCGCGAATTTAAAAGTTTTCATTACAGCAGCCAAGCAAAGGCAAGAAGCTCTTGATCATGTCCTATTATATGGTCCACCAGGCTTAGGAAAGACTACTTTAGCGCAAATAATTGCACGCGAACTTGGGGTTGGGTTCCGAGCAACGGCAGGGCCAATACTCGCGAAAGCAGGAGATCTTGCAGGTATCCTCACGAGCTTGCAGCCAAATGATGTATTGTTTATAGATGAAATTCATAGGCTTAATCCAGTCGTTGAGGAGATTCTTTATCCTGCTATGGAGGATTATAAACTTGATCTGTTAATTGGTGAAGGCCCTGCAGCTCGTTCAGTACAAATTGACTTACCTCCTTTCACCCTTATAGCTGCAACCACGCGCGCGGGGTTGATTGCAGCACCTTTAAGGGATCGCTTTGGTATTCCTACGCGACTCAATTTTTACACCCTTGCTGAGCTTGAGATGATTGTCACCCGTGCCGCATTACTCTTAAAACTTGAACTGACCTCGGAAGGGGCACAGGAAATTGCACGCAGATCTCGTGGAACCCCCCGCATTACTGGAAGACTTTTAAGACGTGTACGAGACTTTGCACTTGTTTCGGGAAAACCAGTGGTTGACCACTTAACTGCTGATTTAGCTTTGAATCGGCTTGAAGTTGACAAGAGGGGCCTCGACGCTATGGATCGCATGTATTTAAGATGCATTGCTGATTATTATGCAGGCGGTCCTGTGGGCGTTGACACACTGGCCGCCGCCTTATCGGAAGAGCGTGATGTGATTGAAGAGGTCATTGAGCCCTATTTAATTCAGCAAGGATTACTTCAACGAACCCCTCGCGGACGTGTACTGGCACGAGAAGGGTATGCAGCATTGGGATTACAGTTACCAGAGAGCCTTTCAGCACATGTTTTCATGGGGTTAAATACAGATGAATCCGAACAAATTTCCAATTAAGCATTTTCACACCATCCGAGTCTATTACGAGGATACAGATGCGACAGGAAGAGTATACCACGCGAGTTACTTGAAGTTTGCTGAGAGGGCGCGTACAGAAATGTTACGGGAATTTCAACTCGAACAATCCCAAATCAGAAAGAAGCTCAAAACTTTTTTTGTTGTTTTTCAATGTAATGTTATGTACCTTTCTCCTGCTTTTCTCGATGAGGATTTAACTGTACATTCCCACTTGATTGACTTAAAAAGAGTTCGTATGATCTTTGATCAGCAAATTTGGCGACAACAAGAATGTTTAGCAAAGCTGACTTGCGAAATTGCATGTATTAATGAAAAAGGAAGGCCAACGCGAATTCCAGACAGCGTGCTTTCCAAATTAAGAATGGATATAAAAGATAAAATGTCTCTTTTACACACATAA
>JACVCA010000309.1 GCA_016742295.1 Alphaproteobacteria bacterium
ATTCAAGTTTTATCATCTATAAAGGGAGTTTTAAGCAGTTTTATGGCTTTTTGGTATATAATCATTTAAAAGTTCTTGGATTTTATATTTAAGTTCAATTTGGTAAGATCTTATATTAACTCACTAAGGAGGAAAATTAAAATGATCGTCTTGACATCCCCGTATATTAAAATTCTTAGCGTTCTAATTTTAAGTTTAAGCCTATCCGCATGCGGGAAAAAAGGTGCCCCTCAATCTTCTGTTGGTGAACTGGATACCTACCCAAGTCAATATCCAATGCCAGATGATGACTATTAGACTTTAATATATTTAGTGAAATTTTGAAATTTTTTAAGCCCTTTTATCGAGCTTATTATCTTTTTATCAAAAAATTCTGGTTCTTCGAATTGAGGCCAATGGGCCCTTTCTCAAAAATACTAATGATCATGGGCGTGGGTAAATTGAAATTGTCCATATTGCATAAAATGTCTTTGATAATAAATTAATAACATTAAGCAGGGTAAACATCCAATTGCTCCAAGTGCATAAAAATTTGCCCAAGGCAAAGCATCAGCAAGCCATCCTGCAAGCATTGAAAGTCCCAGGCGCGCAATTGAACTGAATGATGAAAGTAAGGCATAGTGTGTTGCAGTGTGGGGATAATGACATAGATTTGAAAAATAAAATACAAGAGTTGTGGCACTGATACCGCAAGCGAGATTTTCGATTCCCATCGTCAGGATTAAAAATCCTATATGATGTCCAATATAAGCTTGGAGCATAAACAGCATACAAGAGATTATTTGCAAAATTATACATAGCAAAAAATTGTTAACCATACTCATGTAAGATAGCAAGAATCCTCCCACAATTCCTCCTATAATCATGGCCATAATTCCAAATGATTTCGCGATATGAGCAATTTCAACTTTACTAAATCCAATCTCAAATAAGAAAGGGATACTCATCATATTTAAGATAGTATCCCCGATCTTAAATAGAAATATAAAGGCTAAGATCAGAAACCAGTCTTCTTTATTAAAAAATGAAGTTAATGATAGCTTAAATCTTGTGTGGAAAAACTTTTTTAAATTGTTGGTAGAAAAAGATGAAGCTTTGAATTTTTTTAAATTAGCCCTATTGTTGAGTGATGGTTCTGATACAAACAGTGTAGCTACTATCCCTATGCTAACGCAGGCAGCCATAAGAGTATAAACAAGAGACCAATTTTTAAAAATGGCAGCAAGATACAATGCTCCTCCACCAGAAACCCACATACCCAAACGGAACCCTAAAACAGATGCGCTTGCGCCTTGTCCTAATTGATTTTTATCAAATACTTCAACGCGATAAGCTTCAATAACGGCATCTTGGCTGGCAGCACTTAGAGAAACTAGGAAAACTAAGGTAGCTGTCATAAAAATATTATGAGCTGGGTTTGTTAAGCCCAAACCCGCTAAAGAAATCATTAAAGTTAATTGGCTTAAAATCATCCAGCTACGTCGGCGGCCTAGTGCACCGTAGAGATAGGGTAACCGCAGGTTATCAATGAGGGCTGCCCATAAAAATTTCAAAGCATAGGGCAGGGTTGCAAG
>JACVCA010000027.1 GCA_016742295.1 Alphaproteobacteria bacterium
CCTCAAACGGAAGATGGAATTAAAAAATGTTACATTCAAACTTATGAAGATCATTTAAAATTTTTTGCAGATGATCCTTTGACCCTTCCTACAGACTTTGGAAAAACTTATACTCTTAACTTATTAAATCCCTATGACCTTATTATTTATTATAGATCTGCAGTGTGGACACTTTTAAATGCATATAAGAAATCACGTGAAACGAAAATACTCATCTCATCCTTGGCGTCTCATAACCAAATAATAATGGGTCCTCTCCTTTATCAAGAGGAAAATGGGATTAAAGATTTGGTTTCAATTATTAGAGCTGTCCGCCCTCATATACGCAAAATCAAGAGCAGCTTGCCTCTTTTAGAAAAAGCGGAGGGAGATCTGAATTACTTAATAGCCCTTGATCAAGCCTATCAGTGGAGGGAAATTTCTTTAATACCAGAGATTCAAGAAATATTGAAGAAGGCTTTAGTGAAGCAACCTACTACAAGTAAGCCTATTGTTCAAAATGAACATTATAAGGAACCAAGCTTCTCTTTACCTGATATCTCAATTTCACAGGTTCCAACTATTGAAAAAAAAATATCTAGCTCCTCACCTCAATCCCTGGAATTACCGAGCAACAGCTTGCAATTTGAAGAAAAGTCTGAACCTCAGGACCTGAAGCAAGAATTAACCCCACCTCTTTCTCAAAGTAGAAATACAAGGAAAACGCAACAAGAAAAGCCAGCCCCTCTGAAACACAAGGTCAAAACCAGGCCCATGAGCAGGCCCGAGCATTCCCAGTCTTTAGATCGCCTTTTTGAAGAAGAAAGTCCGACAGAAAGGGTGCGTTCCAATCTCAATTCAATATCACGAAAATTTTCTACAAGTAAGGACAAGAGAAAAGAAATAAGGGAAAGTAGTCATTCTGATGAACCTTCTACTTCTACCCCTCTCACTATACATGCTCGTCAGCAGAAAGTTCTTAGAAACCTTTTATATGGTGAGCCAAATACAATTAAAGTAGACCAATCTTTGCGTCTTTTGAAGTCTTTTGGTTTTATTGATGAGGCTACTTCCTCCCAACATTACATGTTGAAGGCAAAATCTGTTGAATTCTGGTTAGAGGGAAAAAGAATACTCCTTGATATCCCGCTCGTTACATTAGCAGTAAATCATAAAGGAAAGCGGTATTTTAAACCTTATGTGGTTAACCGGCTTCGTAAAGCTCTTCTTTTAGCAAAGTTTGATAAGCTTTTAGATGAGCCCTCATAAAACAAGTACCGAGAAAAGCAAGGTTAACAGTAGGCAAGAGATTTAAGTTTGCCCAATTAATTCTAACCATTGCATCTCATCAAGAATCTGCACTCCCAACTCTTGGGCCTTTTTAGCTTTACTACCAGGGTTTTCGCCTTGGACCACAAAATCGGTCTTTGCAGAAACGGTACTTGTTACCTTACATCCTAAACGCTCAGCTTGAGCTTTCGCTTCTGCCCGGGTTAAAAGTGTCAATATACCGGTAAACACAACAGATTTTCCTGTGATCGGTGAATCAATCGCAGTTGAACGCATAGCATCAAGAACATGAACTTCCCCTGCTTTTTGGGGTGTACTTACCAGTTCATCAAGAACTTGTTGATTGTGCGGCTCATGAAAAAAGGCACAGAGATCACGTGCCATGCTCTCACCAATGCCGTTAATATTAATCAACTCTAAATAGTCGGGGCTATTGGGATCTTGAGCTGCTGCTTGCATTGCACCCCTCCAATTTGCGTAAGAACCATAGGTCTGAGCCAGTAACCGCGCAGTAGTTTGACCGATTTGTGGGATACCTAAGGCATAGATAAAGCGTTCAAAACTAATCTCCCGTCGTTCCTCAATGGCCTTAAATAAATTTTGAGCCGACTTTTGTCCCCAACCTTCTCGCAAACGAAGAGGCGTAAGACTGTGTCGATCTCGCTCCTCAAGATGAAACAGATCGACAGGGGTTTTTAAATATCCTTCCTGATAAAACATCTCAATATGCTTAAATCCCAAACCTTCAATATCAAAACCATGTTTTGAGACAAAATGATACAAACGTAAAGCCGCCTGAGCTGGACAAATCAATCCTCCTAAACACCGTCGTGCCACTTCCCCTTCTTTGCGGACAGCCTCACTCCCACAGGTTGGACAATGATGTGGAAAAACATAAGGTTGAGAATGAGAAGGACGCTTTTCATTAATTACTGCGACAACCTGAGGGATAACATCTCCGGCCCGTTGAATCATCACCGTATCATCGACCCGCACATCTTTACGGATAATCTCATCCTCATTATGGAGTGTTGCCCGTGATACAATTACTCCCCCAATATTAATCGGTTTTAAGTGTGCCACCGGAGTCAATGTACCTGTTCGTCCTACTTGAATATCGATAGCTTCTAAAATAGTCTGCCCCAGTTCCGGAGGAAATTTATGGGCAAGCGCCCATCGTGGAGAACGAGCAACTTCCCCTAAACGTTTTTTCCAATCCAGACGGTTAATCTTATAAACAGCCCCATCAATATCAAACCCCAAGCTTGATCGGGATTCATTTAATGCTTTGTAATATGCCAGGACTTCAATTTCTGAATTACACACCTTGTAATCGGGAATTGTAAACCCCCAATCTCGAAGCTGCAGCAAGATGCTTTCATCTGTTTGGAAAGTATTTTCATTATAATCTACACATGCATAAGCAAGAAACCGTAAGGGTCTTTGTGCAGTAATTTTAGGATCCAATTGTCTTAATGACCCCGCAGCAGCATTGCGAGGGTTAGCAAATGCCCTTTCACCTATTTTCTCTCGCGCTTGGTTCATTTGATTAAAGTCATTCAACATAAGATAAACTTCACCTCGAATAGAAATCTCTTGTGGGATATAAGAGCCCTTAAGGGTGTGAGGAATATCAGCAACGGTCTTAAGGTTTTCCGTGATATCCTCCCCCATTATTCCATTTCCCCGAGTGGCACCTACTTGCAATATACCATTAAGATAGATAAGCGAAGCTGAAAGACCATCAATTTTAGGTTCAGCTACAATTTGAATGGTCTCTTGAGGAGAAAGTCCTAGAAACCTTCTAATACGATCAAAAAAATGCGCCACTTCCTCAGGAGAAAATGCATTATCAAGAGATAACATAGGTTGACGATGTTGGACTTTCTTGAAAGCATTTGAAATGGGAGCGCCCACGCGTTTTGAAGGACTTGCAGATTGAATGAATTGCGGAAAACGGGCTTCAAGCTCGGCCAGTCTTTGACGTAGGGCATCATAGACGCTATCACTTATAACAGGATTATCTTCAACATGATAGCATTTGTCATGATAGAAGATTTCAGCTGTGAGTTGTTTGATTTCGTTTTCTGCCTCCCTATCCTCAAGTTGCCCGACAGGTTTTAATATGTTGCCACTCAACCTGCTATCCTTTCGAGCATCAATTGATCAGCAGCGGCACGGGCCTCATCGGTAATTTTATCTCCTGAAAGCATCCTTGCAACCTCTTCGCGACGTTGCGGTAAATCAAGCAGAGTCGCATTTGTTTGTACGGTCTGATCTTGAATATTTTTTTCAATCCGCCAATGATATGAAGCCATAGATGCAACTTGAGGAGAGTGGGTAATTACTAAAACTTGTAGGGTTCTTCCCAAGTGCGCTAGACGTTCTCCCACAGCACGTGCCACAGCCCCTCCAACACCACTGTCGATTTCATCAAAGATGAATGTTGAAATGTTCCCCGCTTGAGCTAATACGACTTTCAAAGCAAGCATTAATCGTGACCTTTCTCCTCCTGAAGCAATCAACCCTAGCCCTCCAAAAGGCATCCCAGGATTAGGGGCAATTTCAAATTCAACTTTATCAATTCCCTCAGCGCTCCATTGTGTTTCAGGCAAAGTCTGAAATTGTGTTCTGAATCTTGCTTTATCCATTTTTAAGGGTGGAAGTTCAGCAAGAACCAATTCATCTAGCTTCAGAGCAGCAGCTTGACGAGCACGGCTCAAATTTAGGGCAGCTTCATAATAACGTGTTGCTGCAATTTTGGATATCTCTTGAAGTTCTTGCAAATGCCCTTCATTATTTTCAAGCGTATGCAACTGCGCCTTATACTTGTCTCTAAGAGTAGCCAATTCATCAATCGTACAGCCATGTTTGCGAGCTAGGGCCCGCAATTTAAAAAGACGCTCTTCTAAATGCTCAAGTGCGCTCCTATCTTCAGGAATTTCACTCAAAATGCTTTGCATAAGGCTTAGAGCTTCAGTAGTTTCTGCTGTTGCACGATCTAGGGTTTCTAAGATAGGGGTCAAACGCTCAACTGCCATCTCACGCACCTTTTCGAGTAAGCGATAAGCTATATTTAAGCGATTCTCTGCGCCTCCTTCTCCGACAAGTTGATCAAATGTAGATTGAAGTGCTTCAACAAGTTTAGCAGCATGCATAAGAAAGTTGCGTTTTTGCGTCAACTCTTCTTCTTCACCTGCCTTGAGGTCAATTATATCGAGCTCATCAAGAGTATGTCTCAAAAAATTCTCATTAGTTCGCATATCTACTGCTGCCTGTGCCGCCTCTTGATAAGCTACAAGAGCACTTTTCCACTCACTATAAAGTAATGCCACCTTGGAACATTCCGTTCCTAATTGTGCATACCCATCAAGGAACGTACGATGTGAACTGGGATCTAGGAGACGGTCAAATTGCCCGTGGATTTCAATCAGAGATTCGCCTATTTTTTTAAGAAAGCCAACACTAACAGGTTGGTCATTAATAAAAGCCCGACTTTTTCCATCACTTTCAAGAATGCGTCTTAAAATAAGGGGGTTATCACAATCCAAACCTTGTTCGCCCAATAAATCAAAAGCAGGATGATTTTGATTCACTGAAAACTCAGCAGTCACAATAGAACGGTCAGCACCAGAACGAACCAAACGGCTACTACTACGTTCTCCTAATGCTAATCCCAGAGCGTCTAAGAGAATAGACTTTCCTGCACCCGTTTCACCGGTCAAAACACATAAACCACTCTCAAACACCACATCTAAGCGCTCAATAATGACAACGTCACGAATGGACAGAGCACGCAGCATAGAGAAATTTTATCCTTCCAAGCGCTTGCCTAGTAAACGATTCAACCATGAAGCCTTAACTTTCTC
Organism: Alphaproteobacteria bacterium; assembly: GCA_016742295.1. Lineage (GTDB taxonomy): Bacteria > Pseudomonadota > Alphaproteobacteria > JAGOMX01 > JAGOMX01 > JACVCA01. The sequence goes on from JACVCA010000027.1 coordinate 5,139, forward strand.
TTCATCAGGCCTTAAATCAACTCCCTTAAGTAAGAAGAAACTATCTGCATACCAAGCACTTCCTGGAAAATTATGCCCTAGAACAGCAGCTGCAGCTTGCGCTTCTTCTTTTAATCCCAGCGATAAATAACTTTCGGTTAAACGATGAAGAGCTTCCGGGCAATGAGTGGTTGTCTGATACTTCTCTACAACCTGCCTAAAACGATTGATTGCTGAGAGATAAGCACCCCGCTTGAGGTAGTAGCGGCCTACGCTCATTTCTTTACCTGCTAAGTGATCACGTGTAAGATCAAGTTTAAGCTGCGCATCTTTTGCATATTTAGTTTCAGGAAAACGTTTCACCACTTCTTCAAGGGCACTTAAAGCGAGCTCGGCCATTTTCTGATCACGCTTAACTGTATAAATTTGTTCATAATGACATAGCGCCAATAGATAATGGGCATAAGCTGCATCTTCATGCCCTGGGTGCAATTGAATAAAAGTTTGTAGGCTGGCAGTAGCTTTCTCGTATTTCTGATTTTGATAATGAGCGAAGGCAGCCATAAGTTGAGATTTTGTAGCCCACTTCGAATATGGATGCTGACGATCAACTTCATCAAAAATCTTAGCTGCCTTTTCATAGCTCTCAGCCTTTAGCTCTTCCATCCCTTGAGTGTAAAGCTCCTCGACTGGACGGTCTTCAAGCAGTTCATCATCGCTATTACTGCAAGCCGTCACTAATCCCATCATCAGGCTCAAGAAAAAGAGATATTGTAAGGTTGTATTTTTTTTAAGAGGCATGGACATTTTTTCCACGATGCTTCACCGGATTTTTTAAAGATTTTCAGCAAGAATAAAGTATAGCACTGCTTTAACCTTAGGTTTTAAAATTTCTTTCTTTTATAAGAGAAAAAATTGAAGACAGCAACAAATTTGACTCAAGAGATCTTCTCACCCAGGTCAAATCTCAATATTTAAAAATAATGCTAAAAAAAAGTTACGCTACTACTGCCGTCCCAGTTGTCATTACGGGTGAAATCAAAGGCCAAGAGTGTAAGTCTTCTCTCTCAGGCACAACGAAACACCAAGCAAGCGGATCCGCAAAGAGTGCATTTAAGAGCATGCTTTGCATATGATGGCCACATTGTACCCCTTTGAAATGCCCCTCAATTGGCGCACCTGCTAGATATAAATCCCCTAAAGCATCTAAGACTTTATGACGAACACACTCATCAGGATAACGGAAACCTTCTGGGTTCAGAATCTGGTCTTGGTCAATCACCACAGCATTTTCCAGGGAACCACCCTTTGCCAAGCCTAATGACCAAAGATGTTCAACCTCTTGACGAAAACCAAAAGTCCGCGCACGGATAATATCGCGTTTAAAAGATGCAGGCGATCCATCGAACTCATAAAATTGAGCAGCAAGCTTTGCACGTTCATTAAAACTAAATTGACAACTTACACTAAAAGTTCCTGCCGGACTTAAGGAAACCATGCTTTTTCCACGCTTAACAGTAATGGTTTTTAAGACTTTAATAAATCCACGCAAGGCTTTCTGTTCAGAGATACCGGCTGCCTCAATTAAATCAACGAAAGGCTCAGCACTGCCATCCATAATAGGTACTTCAGGTCCATCTAGTTCAATTGTAAGGTTATCAATTTCACACGCATAAAGCGCTGCCATTATATGTTCGATCGTGCTAACAGTAACTCCTTGGTTATTACCAATTTTGGTACATAGCATGGTGTCAACCACATAATCCCACCGCGCAGGAATTGGATCGTACAGTTTAGATTGATCGGTTCTAATAAATACGATCCCCGTTCCAATAGAAGCAGGCTTAAGAGTCATTGTAATTTGTTGACCAGAATGTACTCCTATGCCCTGACATGTCACGGGTCTACGAATGGTTTTTTGTCTTTCAAGGGTTTGAGCTCTCCCTTCTTGAGACCGAAATTGGGTTTGAGGCCAAACCTTCTTCAAGGTATTTGCGTTTAGCATGTCATAAAATGATCTTATAAATAAATTGAAATTACTTTTAGATTATGTTCGTTTTATATTGAGCGCAATTGGCCGTATATTACAGTTTATTACGATTATAAAAGCCTAACTTAGATATAAAGCTCTCACGCGAGCCAAACAGTCTTCACGGTTTGGTTTAAAATCGTTGTCAATCCACCATTCCTCAACAGCTTTAAGTATTTCTCCAAGGTTTGGGCCAGGCAAGATTTCCATTTGAATTAGATCCTGACCCTTGACAGGAAATGTAACAGGAGACCAAGATTGAGCTTGCATTACATAGCTTTGAGTTATTTCAAAATCTTCTTGCTTTTTCGCAGCCAAAAGCAAGCTTAGATCTTCGAAAATAGCTCCCCCATTCTCATAAAGAACCCTATTTCTTTGCTTACTTATATTAAAATTCGGTTTTGTCTTTAAAGTTTCAAGCAAGAGCTCTAGATGATTCTTTTCACGCTTGGACCATCGCAAACGTTGTGCTAAATAAGAAAGGTCTTCCCCTTCAATCAAGAGGGCAAGCCGACGCAACGGGTGACTTGAAAGTAAGAGTTTTATCTCAAGTTGCATTAACCTATTAAGATTTTCAAATGATTGATTTGATAGAACAAAATTTTCAAATAAAGCCGACCAAATTCCGTGAGAGCCCATCAACCTTAAGCAAGGAACCGGATTTTTCGCCATTAAAAGACGACTGAGCTCATTCCAAATACGCTCGCCTGATAATCCTTGCAAACCTGTGCGCTCACTACGGCAAGCTTTCAAAGCTTTTAAATCTGGTGAACCCCGCCCATAAAAGGAATGGAAACGAAAAAATCGCAGTATACGCAGATAATCTTCCCGAATACGCGCCACAGAATCCCCGATAAATTTAACGCGACCAGCTTTAATATCGTCAAGCCCATGACAAGGATCATAAAATGTACCGTCAAGGTCTGCATAAAGTGCATTCATGGTAAAATCCCGTCGCTGGGCATCTTCATACCAATTGTGAGTAAATCCAACCTTAGCTCGCCTGCCATCGGTTTCAAGATCTGTCCGCAAGGTCGTGATATGGAAGTACATATCACCTTGAACTGCCAACACTGATCCATAAGCTACACCGAGAGGAACACTCATGATTTGCGCTTGCGTTAAAAGCTGAATGACTGTCTCAGGCAATTCAGTGGTTGCAATATCTATATCATGAACAGGTTTTGCTAAAAGTGCATCCCGCACACAGCCGCCAACGAACTTGGCATCACCAGTGCCACTCTTTAAAGCATGCATTACCTTACGCGTCTCAGGTGCAATGAGCCAATCTTGTGGGAGTAAGGTACCAATCGGTTTCATGAATTCAGTTTAGTGTGGGAAAGTTTTTTTTGAAAGATGATAATGATTTGGAGAATTTTCATAATACAAAATGGCGTCTTTTTACTGCCCTTACTGCTTTATTAGCACCGCCTCATAAAATCTAGAACCTCTCTTTTTTAATTATGCAAGAAGAAGAGGATTTTGCAAAAAAAATAATTTTTCATAAACAAGAGCCTCTAACATCATTACTCTTTTCTCATGATTTAATTTGTTTTCATTAGGCCCAGTAAACTCCTTGACCTACTTCATACAGCAATAACCTATAATCTTATTCCATTATTTGAGCGCGTTAAAGAGTATATAGTTGAGGGCTTTACCAAAAATACCATATGAAAACGCTTGTTTATCATGAAAATACGAGCTTGTTAGTTTTGCTATGCATTTTCCACATGGTCATCTTTTAAAAATGATAATGGTAAAAACCTGCAGAATCTGTAAAGTAATAAATGCTAATAGTGGTTTCATTTATATGTTGTGAGGTAATATGATTAAAAATACAAAACTTTTAGTTTCTACCGCTCTTACCTTTTCTTTCTTGATTGGAAATATAAGCCTTGCCAGTCTTGATGATTTTTCAGAAGATGCGGTTATTTCCCAGAAATCGCTGAGTGCTTTAGGTTGGAAAGATGATTATCAAGAAATAGCGTTAATAGGTAACGCTGAAGTTAACGATTTTCTAACTGCAGAAAAGACTCAGAAAAAGGCCTGGAAAAATGCAGGTGGTGCAGGCACACTTTATCCAGAATCAGCCGGTGCTCGTCTTCAAAAGACATACCGTACAGCTGTGACCGCTGCTAAATTAGGTTGGGATATTGCTGAACCTTTTGTTTTTGCAGCAGGTGCTCGTGTCATCGGTGACTTCACTCTGAGTTACATCGGACCTTGGGTTGTAGAAAGAGCGGGAATTGCTGCATCTTCTACTGCTTCTACGCTTAATTCTTGGTGGACACGTTATGACCCTTTTGATAAGGCTGATAAATATGTTCGCTACGTAGCTTCGAAAGTTGCCGAAGGGGAAGCCTTAAGAGATCTTGGATTTTTAACAGATACAGTTCAGACCTATGCTGTTCCTGTAGCTAATACAGTTTACAAGGCAACTCTTATAGCAGCTAAAACTGCTTATACGGGTGCGAAAATTCTTGGCTCTGCTGTGAGTAGCGCTTATAGCTGGGGAACAAGTTGGTTCGCTAGTCCAGCAACTGCAAGCACAGCAGAAGCAGCTTAAGCTAAAAAACAAAACTCTCTAAAGTTGCAAGCCGCACTGACATTACAGTGCGGCTTGCTCTAGACTTCTCTTTCCTTTTCTTGTTATATATCCTGCGTCCTCTTTCGTCATTTTCACTTAGGTGAGGATCCAGGAGAAGGTATACAAGTCATGATAGAACCAAATTAAAAATTATACATAGAAAATCTTATACCTTTTTTGTAGGTCTTTCTAATTTCTCATTTACGGAGCATGATGAGAAGAGGCTCAGGGCATATGATCGTTGCAGGCGAATGATGCAAAAAAGCAAATGTTAGGCTATAAAAGCCTGTTAACCTATATTTAAACCTCTCGTATTTGTTATCCGGGGTTTACCTATCGAAGATAAAGCGATTTATAGAAATGATTTTATCCATTATCTATATATCCGTTATTTGAAAACAGATGATTAAGCAGCTAATCTTTGATACCGCCAAACGGTTGCGGGGGGCAAGTTTCGGAAAGCAACTCCTACCCTTGTCTGACTTAACCCAAAGTGAGACGCGGCCAGGGGAGACATCGGACGATAAGTATATTGGAAAAGCTCGCCCTCATGATCCATAACTGCAAAACTTGCATCAATAATCTTTCGCTGTACTTCTTTTGGCATAGCTGTCATCGGCATACCTGAGATAACCGTTGATACTTTGCCAACCCATTCAGAGGGAAGAAGTTTAGCTAAATCACAGGCATTTCCTTGAATAACATTCACAGTGGGCATTGTTTTCTTCAAGTATTCACATAGTTCTGGATCAAGCTCCACCACATAAAGGCGATCATGGGGTATCCCCATCTCAAGGAGCATACGCGTCAAACAGCCTGTCCCTGCTCCAAGCTCAACAATTATACGGTCATCTTTTAAAGCAATCTGACGGCAAACTAGGCGAGTAAGAGCAGGAGAACTGGGAATAACGGCACCTAAACGAAGGGGATGGCGTAACCACCGGCGAAAAAATAATAATGTTTCTTTATAGTTAATTTTCATTTGTGAGTTCATTATGATGTTCTTATTCATTATATTGATCCTTTAAATTTACAGCATGCTGCTAACATGACCTGATATGACGTTAAGATCAAGTATACTTTTTGCAAAGAGTTGTTTAAAATTTTTATTTTATTCACTTAGAGGAGAGAATTTAAATGAGCTATAAGGTTGCTGTGGTAGGCGCTACCGGGAATGTAGGGCGTGAAATTCTCAATACCCTTGAGCAACGAGAGTTCCCAATTTCAGAGATTGTAGCTCTAGCATCCCAAGATTCGATTGGAAAACAAGCTTCATTCGGTGAAGAAACTTCAATAC
>JACVCA010000310.1 GCA_016742295.1 Alphaproteobacteria bacterium
GTGTAGATCTGGATGGAGTAAGCCTTCAACCCTTCGTACATAATGCCCGGTAGCTAGGGCCTGAGCATCTAAATCTTTTGCTGCGCTCAAAAGATCACGAAATTTCACACTTTGATTGCAACGGATACAGGGAACTGGCGTAAAACCATTGGCATAACTATCTACAAAATCATCAATCACTGAACTGCGAAAGCGATTTTCATAATCAAGCACATAATGAGGAATATTAAGTCGGTCAGCAACTTGACGTGCATCATAAATATCTTGGCCAGCGCAACAAGCACCTTTGCGGCCCGACGTTTGGCCTTGGTCATAAAGTTGCATGGTCATGCCCACGACCTGGTAACCAGCTTCAACCAGCAGGGCTGCAGTCACGCAACTATCAACACCTCCTGACATTGCCACCACAATACGGGTATTTTCTGGCTCAGTTTTGAATCCTAATGACATATTAAACATCAAATTCCTTTAACAATAAAATTTTAGGGCTCAATTTGGCACAAATTAACGGGTTTTCCAATCTAAGCTTTATTTAGGCGAGGCACTCACAGACTTCAAGTGAAGAGAGGAAGCTTCTTTGCCTAGGAATAGGATACTCAGCATTGCGAGTAAGGCAATAAATATCATCCACAGAGCAGGGGCCATGTTTGAGCCAAATGTATCTGTGAGGTACGAAGCAACAAGCGGCGTTGTGCCACTAATAAGGGCTTGTCCTACTGTAACACTAAAAGACGTAGCTGAATACCTGCAATGGGTAGGAAAAAGATTAGCAATATAAGGCATTGCACACCCATTAATAATAGCTCCAGCAGACACAAGGATGGTTATAAAGGAATAAATTTGCACTATGGTTATGGTCGGTGTCGAAATCAAATAAAAAGCGGGACCTCCCACAAGGACAGTTATAGCAGTCCCAAGGATCATATGGCGATGAAAACCAATTCTATCAGCTAACTTGCCATAATAGGTAATGATTATAGCATTGAAAATCATCGCTGCCATATTCAAAAGAATGCTTTCTGAGGTTGAGTAGCCCATTTCTTTAAAAAGACGATTCCCAAAAATTGTTGAGAGATAAAGAGGAAGGGTAGTTAGACCTGCAATGATAATTGAAACGAAGATAGCTTTTTTATATTTTAAGAGTAGATGCTTCCAAGGAAAGTTACTAATTTCCTTTCTATTTTTGCTTTCCTTAAAATCGTTAGTTTCCTGGATATTTTTACGAATAAAGTAGATTCCTAAAGAACATATCCCACCAAAAACAAAAGGTATCCGCCAGGCCCACTTAGGCATAATGCCCATGGCAAAAAATGCGCCTAAAGCTGTTGCCAATACTGCTCCATATACTCCTGATGAAATCAAGATTCCTGTTTGCTTACCAATTTTTTGAGAATTGTTTTCTGTTATATAAAGATTGACCCCTGTATACTCTGCTCCCATACAAAAACCTTGCGTCAAGCGGCATAGAATAAGAATACAAGGAGCCCAAAGACCAATTGAATCATAAGAAGGGGTTAAGCCAATGGCAATGGTTGGAAAGCCAACTATCAACAGGGACCAAAGGA
>JACVCA010000311.1 GCA_016742295.1 Alphaproteobacteria bacterium
GTTGATGAGTGTCATCACCTTTCTGCGGTGAGCTTTGAAGCTGTTGCCCGGGCTACTCAAGCTAAATACGTGCTTGGTCTTACCGCAACAGCAACCCGCAGAGATGGCCATCACCCTATCATTTTTATGCAATGTGGTCCTATTCGTCAAAGGGTAGATGCCAGACATCAGGCTGCCTTGCGCCCATTTACTCACAAAGTTCTCATTCGGCAAACAGCATTTCAATTGCCTTTGCCCAATGAACAGAAACCAACGATTCAGCAACTTTATGGGGGGATAGTAGCTGATAAAGCAAGAAATCAAATGATCTTGGAGGATGTTCGGCAAGCCCTTCAACAGGGTCGCAGCCCCTTATTGCTTACCGAACGTAAAGAACACGCCATTGTTCTAGCTGGCTTGTTTTCTAAATTTTGCAGTAATGTTATTATCATGATTGGTGGTCAAAATACTAAACAGAGAGATCAGGTTAAGCAGCAGCTTGATTCTATCCCTGAAACCGAGGAACGGCTTTTAGTTGCCACAGGTCGCTACATTGGGGAAGGCTTCGATGATTCAAGGTTAGATACACTTTTTCTGACCATGCCCATTTCCTGGCATGGTACGCTTGCCCAATATGCAGGTCGCTTGCACCGCATTCATCATAGTAAAAAGGAAGTAATTATCTATGACTATGTCGACCAATTAATGCCCATGCTTGCCAAAATGGCAGAAAAGCGTATGAAGGGATATGGAAAATTGGGGTATGATTTAAGGTGAGAAACTTCTCCCCAAGAGTTACTCAGATATTCTAAGCTGCCGACAAAAACCAAAGGTTATGAAATTTCAGAATGAACGAAAGAAAAGGGCAAAAACCATACCTCACCCTTTAAAAATCGTATTGATGAAACTATTGAGAAGAAGGTAAATGAGATTGCAATTGAATTTCCTGCTTTTGGCCAAGTTCGAGCAAGCAATGAGCTGCGTCGAAGAGGTATATTCGTTTCTCCTAGCTGCGTGCGTTCTATTTGGCTGCGGAATGATCTTAGCTGTCTGAAACAGCATCTTTCTATTTTAGAGAAGAAATCAGCAGAAGAAGGCATTTTGCTGACGGGAAGCCAATTGGCGGCTTTAAAGCCTGGCCAAAAAATAGTTCTAAGCGAGTTGCTGTGTTATGTTTGTCTTCTAGAGAAACAAGCTCCGCCCCCCATTGCAATCCGATTATTCTCGAGGGTAAGAGAGGTAAGGCGGTTAACCTCAAAAGCGAACTCTATCCCAGCATTGCTAATTTCATTATTTTCCATATCGAGGGCTATAAGGCTGGTTAATCTCGTCAATGCTTCCATTCAAGCATCGTCAAATTGATTATTCCGCTCCTTGTGCAAAAGACCGCTTTTCTTTTTCTCAAACCAGCAAGTTCTACCTCAATATCTTAACCATAATCTTGTTTTTAAGCCTAAGGGATGATCTTCCTTAGGCTTAATCCGTTTATGAAGCGGCTAGTTCAGAAAATGTAAATTGGAACTAAATAAAGATACATATAAAAGATCAATGAAGACTCATATAGAGTAAATAATATGGAATAAT
>JACVCA010000028.1 GCA_016742295.1 Alphaproteobacteria bacterium
ATTTTAAAAATTTCTTCCCATTCCTTGTCTTTAATGAAATAATTCATCTTGGTAGTTCTCCTGTGTTTTCCCATTGGAAAACTACCACCTTTTCATAAAATCTTAAATCTTGTTCACAGAACCTAATCAAAAAACCAATTTTCTAGGGAAATTTAAGTACGATTAAAGACCCCATACGAGATAGGATTCAATTTTCTCACATTTCTCTCAGTCAAAGAAATAAGCGGTTAAGCAATTAAAATTATAAGTACTCGATAAGCAAGTAATAGAGCTTCGATGTTTCTTTATTCATAATAATATTTACAGCCATTTAAACATTGGTAAAACGTAAACAGGGTTGATATTATATTTTTTCCACACTTTCAAAAAGGAAGACTGATGTTCAAAATTTAATTCTTCGCTGTGAATTCCTCCTGCAATTAAAACCGAATCTATCTTAGCTTGATTAGCGCCTTTAATATCAGTCGTAAGTGAGTCCCCTATTGCAAGAAGGGTTGTGGGGTTATTATTAAAGAGTTTAGTAGCTTGCGCATATATAGAAGGATAGGGTTTCCCATGATATCTTACACGACCTCCAAGATACTCATACCGTTTAGCCAGATACCCCGCAGGAAAAACAACTTTATTTGAATGCATGACAATTTCATCGGGATTTGCACAAATCATAGGAACTCCCTTTTTAATCGCAGCTATAAATCCGGAATCAAAAGGTAAGAAAGAGTCCTCTTCAAGATCAAGACCAGTATTTAAAATAAAATCAGCATCTTCAATATGCTCTACATACTGAAATTTAAGATCAGGACATAAATTTTTGATTTTATCTTCTAGACCGAGGTGAAAACACTTGGAACCAAGTGAGGCATACCAAGGATCTGTTCGATTACGAAGATGGAGATATGTATCTTCCCCTGAGGTAAAAATATCATGGTAAAGTTTTTTAGGAATTCCTAATTCTTCTAAATGTAATTGAATAATAGATTTACGACGCGGTGCATTAGAAAGAAATATAACTTGTTTATGGCAGTCTTTCAGTTTTTTAAGACAATCAATGACCCCTTCATAAATCCGTACACCATTATGAATAACACCCCACAGATCTACAAGGAGCCCATCATAATGATTAATAATGGTTGATAGACCCTTATGAATTTCAGGCGTCCTTTGTGCTAAACGCATCCCAATAGCCATAATTACTTAATCCTGCAGATTATCCCAAAATTCTTTGACCTTTGCAAAAAAGCCTTCTGACTGAGGGTTTGTCTGTGCATTCTTGGTGCTTTTTTCGAATTCTTTTAATAAGTCTTTGTTTTTCTTTGATAAATTAACAGGTGTCTCTACAAAGGCATGAATATACATATCGCCTCGATTTGAACGCCTAAGAATTGTCATGCCTTTGTCTTTTAAACGAAATTGACGATTTGTTTGGGTCCCTTCAGGAATTTTTACTTTAGCCCGCCCACCATTGATTGTAGGAACCTCAATTGCTCCTCCCAAAGCTGCAGTGACCATAGAAATTGGAACTCGGCAATGAATATCTGCACCTTCGCGCTGAAAGAATGAGTGAGGGGCTACCGAGACGAAAACATAAAGATCCCCAGGCGCGGCACCTTGAATTCCTGCTTCACCTTCACCCGCCAATCGGATACGCGTGCCATCCTCAACGCCTGCTGGAATCGAAACATTTAGGCTCTTTTCTTTTCGTACTCGACCAAGCCCTGAACAGGAACGGCATGGTTTTTCAATTTTACGGCCCGCCCCATGACAAGTGGGACAAGTCCGCTCAACAGTAAAAAATCCTTGATTGGCTCGAACTTTACCTTGCCCGTGGCAAGACAAACAGGTTACGGGTTTTGTTCCCTTTTCAGAACCTGAGCCTTTACATTCATCACAAGGAGCATTGACATTAATACGGATAGGTTTCTTACTCCCTTTGAATGCTTCTTCCAAAGAAATATTCATATTATACTGTAAATCACTGCCTCTATGGGCCTGTGGAGAACCACCTCCCATAAAATCACCAAATATGTCTTCAAAAATATTAGAAAATCCACCTGTGAAATTGAAATCTCCGGAGGCATGAGAACGTTCTCTACCTCCTTGATCAAAGGCTTGATGCCCCATACGGTCGTAAGCTGCGCGTTTATTAACATCACGAAGGATTTCATAAGCTTCATTAAGTTCTTTAAACTTCTTTTCCGCTTCTTTATCCCCTGAATTTTTATCAGGATGATATTTCATAGCTAAAGAACGATAAGCTTTTTTTAGCTCACTTTCAGATGCTGAGCGCGGAACTCCCAAAACATCATAATAGTCACGCTTTGACATTTAAATATGATCCTAAATTTCTCATGTGAGAGGTTGAAAAAAAGGGTTATCTTTAGATTTAAATCTAAACATAACCCTGGTCTATATGGATTACTAAAAATTAGCCTTCAGACTTCTTTTCAGAATCTTCCTTAACTTCTTCATAATCAGCATCGACAATATCTGCTTCAGGCTCTTGTGCGTTCGCACTTGTTGAATCTGTAGAGTTGTCTGCGGAAGCTTTTTCCTGGCTTGCTTTATACATAGCCTCTCCAAGCTTCATAGCAGATACAGTCAATTTGTCAGTTTTTGCTTTAATACCTTCCGCATCTTCTCCAGCGAGAGCAGTTTTGAGTTCAGTTAAATCAGTTTCAATTTCCTGTTTTTCAACTTCAGAAATCTTATCACCGAATTCGTGTAAACTCTTTTCAGTGCTGTGAAGCAAAGTTTCTGCATGATTTCGCGCTTCAACCCCTGCTTTGCGTTTTCTATCTTCGTCAGCATGAGCCTCAGCATCCTTGACCATTTTCTCAACCTCCGCATCACTCAACCCTCCTGAAGCTTGAATGCGGATTTGTTGCTCTTTTCCTGTGGCCTTATCTTTTGCTGAAACATGGACAATTCCGTTAGCATCTATATCAAATGTCACTTCAATTTGAGGCATGCCTCGAGGTGCAGGGGGAAGCCCCACTAGATCAAATTGGCCAAGCGATTTATTATCAGCTGCCATCTCTCGCTCACCTTGGAAGACACGAATTGTAACGGCAGTCTGGTTATCATCAGCAGTCGAGAAGGTTTGACTCTTTTTAGTAGGGATGGTTGTGTTGCGGTCGATAAGGCGTGTGAAGACGCCTCCTAAAGTCTCAATTCCTAACGATAAAGGTGTAACATCTAAGAGCAAGACATCCTTAACATCACCCCTTAATACACCGCCTTGGATTGCGGCACCTAGAGCCACGACTTCATCAGGATTTACCCCTCTATGCGGTTCACGACCAAAGAAATTTTTGACAGTTTCAATAACCTTAGGCATACGCGTCATGCCACCCACCAAAATAACTTCCTTGATTTCACCTGCTGAAATACCAGCGTCTTTAAGGGCTTTTTTACATGGTTCTATAGTACGTTCAATCAGACTTTCGACCAGACTTTCTAATTTTGATCGGGAAAGTTTGACCACCAAGTGTTTCGGACCAGAAGCATCAGCAGTAATAAATGGTAAATTGACTTCAGTTTCAATGGCGCTCGAAAGTTCAATTTTAGCTTTTTCTGCAGCTTCCTTCAGACGCTGAAGTGCAAGGCGATCCCCTCTTAAATCAATACCCTGCTCTTTCTTAAATTCATCTGCAAGATAATCAATAATACATTTGTCAAAATCTTCTCCTCCAAGGAAGGTGTCACCATTGGTAGATTTAACTTCAAAAACACCTTCGCCGATTTCTAGAATGGAAACATCAAAAGTGCCGCCCCCAAGATCATATACAGCAACAATGCCCGATTGCTTTTTATCAAAACCGTATGCCAATGCTGCGGCTGTAGGCTCGTTGATGATCCGTAAAACTTCTAGACCAGCAATTTTTCCTGCATCTTTTGTTGCTTGACGTTGAGCATCATTAAAATAAGCGGGTACGGTGATTACAGCTTGCGTAACTTTTTCTCCAAGAAAATTTTCTGCAGTTTCCTTCATTTTCTGAAGGATAAAAGCGCTAATTTGGCTAGGACTATATTTTTCACTTCGTACCTCAACCCATGCATCTCCATTATCCCCTGCCACAATCTTAAAAGGGACCAATTCTTGATCCTTTTTAGTAATAGGATCATCTGCGCGGCGACCAATAAGCCGTTTGATCGCAAACAAAGTATTTTCTGGATTAGTAACCGCTTGACGCTTAGCAGCTTGTCCTACAAGACGTTCATTATTTGCTGTAAATGCCACCATTGATGGCGTAGTACGGATACCTTCTGCATTTTCAATAACTCGCGCATCCTTCCCATCCATAACAGCAATACAGGAATTTGTCGTTCCAAGGTCGATACCGATAACTTTACTCATAATATCCTCATTCGTTAGCAAGTTCTTAACGCCTCAATTGAGCGCGTTTAAGACCTTCTTAAGGTTTCAACTAAAAAGAAGATAAATCTTCTTTCTTAATTTATACAGAAAAACACCCCTAATCTGCAAGTGATAAGACATCTTTGTATGAAAAACCTCTAAAATTAGAACCTCTGTTATTCCTGAAGGATTAGGTTTCTAAGCCTTAACCTTATTCCAGCATTGTCAGGTTAACTTATTAGGAGAGGATTATCCCTAAGCTTAGAGGAATTTTAGTCAAAATTATCTTGTATTTGAGGAGAAGGAGAGTGATTTTTTCAACATTTTTGACCTCAGTAAAATTTATGGCTTAACGTTATGCTGGAGAAGAAATAAATTTAATAAGAAATGTGAAAATGGAAAATGATGTACACCCCACCCTATACCTAAGCTTAAAAAATAGCATTTTAAATATATTAATCCCATAAACAGCTGATGCTCTTAGGTAGTTCGGTCTTTATCATAGAAATAGCTTCTTTTGAAATTTTATGAGCTAAGGTTTTAAAAACCGCATGTACTGCTTCCTCAGGTGCAATATCTGTTCTTGGCTTGAGATATTTTTCCATAGATTCAAAAAATGACTCTCCTTCAAGGTTTAGTAATAAATTATAATTTGAGGAATGCTCATTATAATACATTTCTCGAATCATAGGAGGAAGTTGCTCCCCTAAATAAGAGGAAGTTTCTTTAGGTAATTTATTACGAAGTAATTGTAAGGTGGCACGCAAGGCAGCTAGGGATTTGTCTTGCACTTTCCACCCCCCATTGTGACTAATACACTGTAGCCAATCTTGAGTATTATAAAAATTTTGAAGATATTCATCCATTTTATTCATAATTTGCCTCGCCTGTGAATTTATTTTTAATTTTTTTCCTAACAGTAGGAAGTTTTTAATTTTAAAAATAATGGAGTAAAACGAGAAGTTGAAAATTGTAAAAAATTTCGCATGAAAAAAATGAAGAAATTATTGAAGAATATTAGCCTAATTCCAATTAAGTAAAACTAAAAATTAATTTTTACTCACGCTAACCTTACTTCAAAGCTTTATAATATTCAGTTTAAATAAGGTAAAGCAACGACTTGAGTCCAGTAATGTAGAGCAATTAATATATTTTTTTTAAATGTTTTAAAATCGAAAGATTTGCAGATATAGCCGCTAGCATAATTACGATAGACATTCATCATATCTTTCTTGCTGAGACTACTTGTTAGGATGATTACAGGAATATCTTGTATTTCACGATCTTGTTTAATTGCTCTTAAGAGAGAATGTCCATTCATTTTTGGGAGGCTAAGATCAAGTACAACAATATCGGGCCGAGGAAAACCTGTTAAAATTCTTTTGCGCCGCAAGAACTCTAAGGCTTGCTCTCCATCATGAAGGGTAAAGAGATTATAAGGATGTTCGGATTCTTCGAGAGCTTTACGAAATAAGAATTCATCACTTGAGTCATCTTCAACCAAAAGAATACTAATCTTTTTTGTGTCCTGGAATTTGATAGTATCTGAATCCTCCTGCAAAGCATTGGGATGGGCATCCGGATTAAAGCCTTCAAAGAAACAATTAGGTGAGGCCGAAAAAATTTTCGATAAGCGATACAAGGAACTAGCTGGGATTTTTGTTTGCCCTTGCTCATACTTATGCACTTGCTGATAAGAAACTTCTAATTTTTCTGCAAGATCATTTAAAGTCCAGCCTAATTTGCTTCTATAAGCTCTTAATTTTTGGCCAATAAAATTGTCAATTGGATTAATTTTATTTTCAAAGGTTTCCATTGTATTTGTTCTCCCACGTGATTAGTGAACAATGTTTTCTGTATGTTGGTTTAGATGATCGTAATTGAGTCATCATAAACTGCATAACTTTTTCAAACATGCTTCTAACTAATAGCACGGTATTAAATCCTACTCATAATTTTTCTAAGAGGCTTAGATAGAATTCTATATTACCTTGCCCTTTTATATCTGTCCAACTTCTTAAATGGTATCTATATAAAATTAGTCGAATACACCTAATTAATGATTAAAGAGCTGAAATCAATATGATATGAAAGTTGTTTTGTTAAACCTAGAGTGTAAGAGCTTCATTAATATACGCAAGATGTCTAAGTTCATCTTTCAGCCCTTTTTCAATAAGGCGTCGTGCTTCTGGAACCAAGTTATTTGTTAAGGCCTTTTCATAGGAGCGAATATTTAAGATTTCATTTTTCCTTATAGCTTCGAGAATTTTTTGTTTATTTATCAAATTCATGACAGTAATATAACCTTGAACTATATAGCCTCTGAAATCTAAATTATTTCTGGGAGGATGGCCTCCGAGCTTATCAATCATACGGCAAGCGTCTTTAAAGCGGTGTTCGTGATCTCGCAAGCAATCCGTTAACGTATTACAAATAGCTGTAGAAGTGATATGGCTTATAATTTGTTGGTAAGCCTGAGATGCATCAATATCTAAATGAGCTAGGTAGGTTAGAGTTTTAATTGTTTGAGGTTGAATGTCCATTGAAGGCCTCCTTTACAAGACAAAACATTATATGTTCTCTTAATCTTTTGTAAAAATAATAGGATTTCATAGTAGTGTCAACTAAGTTCAGGGATTTATACGGGTGTGTGTTATATATATTATTAATTTAAACAAATTGAAGTAGAATAATTATTTTCAATATTTATAAAAAAGCTTTTGCGTTATTCTAAATAATTCTTAGAAAGATTGTAATAAATTTGCTTAACCTGTTTCATCCCAATTTTCCCCGACGCCTGCATCCACTGTTAAGGGGACACTTAAATGAGCTGCTCTTTCCATTACTTTTCGCACAATTGAAATTGTGCTTTCAACTTCTTTATCAAGTACCTCAAAGATCAGCTCATCATGGACCTGTAAAAGCATTTTTGCTTGCAGTTTTGCTTCTTGTAAAGCAGGCCCTACTCGAATCATGGCAAGTTTAATAATATCTGCTGCTGTACCTTGAAGAGGGGCATTAATTGCTTGGCGTTCTGCAAAATTTCGTCTTTGGGGAAGCTTATCTAAAATACCTGGAACAAAACAACGGCGACCAAAAAGTGTTTCAATATAACCTTGTTTACGAGCAGTAGCTTTCATAGTCTCCATATAAGCTTGTATACCAGGATAACGTAAAAAATAAGTCTCCATATATTCAGCAGCTTGAGACTGAGAGGTTTTAAGCTGGCGAGCTAGTCCAAATGCACTAATGCCATATATGATTCCAAAGTTAATAGTTTTTGCACGGCTCCGTAATTCACTATCTATCTTGTCAACTGGAAGGCCGAATACCTCTGCAGCTGTTGCAGTATGAATATCAATACCTTCATGAAATGCCTGCTTTAAAATATCAATTTCAGCCATATGCGCTAGTAATCTAAGTTCAATTTGAGAGTAGTCAAGCGAGATAAGTTTAAATCCGGGTGCTGCAGTAAATGCTTTACGAATTTTACGTCCTTCTTCACTGCGTATTGGAATATTTTGCAAATTAGGGTTGCTTGATGACAAGCGCCCGGTTGAAGTTGAAGTTAGCCCATAAGAAGTATGAACCCGCCCTGTAACAGGATTAATTTGTTCAGCTAAGGCGTCAGCATAAGTGTTTTTCAACTTAGCAATTTGTCGCCATTCGAGAAGTTTGAGAGGTAAAGGATGCCCTTGAGCGGCCATGTCGTCAAGAACATCGGCATCAGTTGAATAAGTGCCAGATTTACCTTTTTTCTTGGCTTCAAGGCCCATATCACCGAAAAGTATGTCAGCAAGCTGTTTTGGGGAAGCTATATTGAACTGTTTCCCTGCAAGAGAATAAATTTCGGTTTCTAAATTTGAAAGACGTCCAGCGAAGTGACGGCTTAAATTTTTGAGTTCAGCAATATCAACAGTAATACCTGTTTGTTCCATATGAGCGAGGATAGGAATTAAGGGGCGGTCGAGAGTTTCGTATACTGTCAGCAGTTTATCGGTAATAAGGCGAGGCTTTAATATTTGATAAAGGCGATTAGTGATATCAGCATCTTCAGCAGCATAGTTGCAGGCTATATCAAGATCAACATAGTCAAATGTTTTTTGTGTTCTGCCTGTGCCCACCACTTCTTTATACTTAACGGTAGTATGACCTAGATGAAGTTGTGCCAATTCATCCATGCCATGACCGTGTAGAATACTATCAAGGACGTAAGAAATAACCATTGTATCGTCGATAGGAAAAATAGAGAGATTATATTTAGCGAGAACATCCAAATCGTATTTTAAATTTTGACCGATTTTTATAACAGACCTATCTTCAAATAACGGCTTGAGGAGCGCTAAGGCTCGATCAAAAGGTATTTGCTTAATAAGTGGTTTATCAGACTTATTTTGTTGATGAAGGCTTAGTAAATCCGTCTCAATATCTTGAGGCTTATGAGCGAGCGGGATATAGCAGGCTTCACCTGGAACAATCGACAATGAAATACCCACAAGAGTAGCTTGAATTGGATCTAAAGACGTCGTTTCTGTATCGACTGCAATATGACCTGCTTTATAGGCACGTTCAATCCAATTTTCAAGAGCCTCTTCAGTTTGTACTAATTGATAATTCAAGACAAGAGAGGGTTGCAGTGTTGGAGTAGACATTGGAGAGTGTGCTTCTTGACCTAATCCTTGATTTTCGAGACGCCTTAAAATTGAGATAAAGCTTTGTTCCTTTAAAAAAGTTTTTAAAATATTTACATCCGGTTCTTGCTTTGCAAGGTCATCAATCGAAAGTGAAACTGGGATATCTTTCTTTAAATTGATTAAACGATAAGAGAGCCTGGCCTCATCAGCATATTGAATTAATTTTTCTCGCCGTGAAGGCTGCTTAATCTCATGGCTATGCTGTAATAAAGATTCAAGATCGCCATATTGTTGAATGAGTTCAGCTGCTGTTTTAATACCGATACCTGGAACACCAGGTACATTATCCACTTTATCACCAATGAGCGCTAAAACATCTACGACTTTCTCGGGAAGGACGCCAAATTTCTCATAAACCTCTTGAATACCAAATGTTTTATTTTTTAATGTATCCAACATGACCACATGATCTGAAACAAGCTGCATCAAATCTTTATCAGAAGAGACGATCGTTACATCCATACCTTGAGCAAGAGCTTTTTCGGTATATGTCGCAATCAAATCATCTGCTTCAAATCCATTAAGCTCTAGGGTGGGAATATTAAAAGCTTTACAAGCAGCTCGCACGAGTGAAAATTGAGGTACAAGCTCGGGAGGAGTCTCAGGGCGATGAGCTTTATAAGCGGGGTACATCTCATTGCGAAAACTTTTACGACCTGCATCAAAAATTGCGATTAAATGATGCGCTTTCACCTCAGTCAAAAGTTTTAGCAGCATGTTAACAAAACCGAAGACAGCATTGATAGGGGTACCATCCGGACGTGTCATCAGAGGAATGGCATGAAAGGCTCTGAAAATAAATCCAGATACATCTACAATATAAAGACGGTTAGGAGGAGGGGTAAGAAGATCTTTTTCCATTCTCTTTTCCTAGCATACATTTCATAAAATGAGATGAGTTTTTTATTCTCGAAATGTTTTGTAATTCTGATATAAAAAGCATCCTAAGGACAATCCTAACAAAGCTCCTTCACTAAGCCACACGTGTGGTAAGGATAAAGGAATAAGATAAATCATGGGTAAAGCAAGAGTAAAGAACAGTAGCCCCACCCCTGCCAAATTGTTTTTAAAAATGATAAATTGACGTAGGAAAATATCATAGACAATAAGGCTTATAATTCCACAACCCAGAGCACCAAAAATGTCATAGTAATCATGGTAACCAAAATGAACGAGCGAAAATCCAATTCCAATAAGCAAGAAGATAGCAAAGACTCTAAATAAAATCTGTTTATACTCCCAAGCAAGCCATCCCCAAAATGCAAATGCGGTTTGCATATGTCCGCTTGGGAAAGCCCATCCTTCTTTTCCAAGTCCAGAAGGAAGAGGGATTTGCCATAAAAATTTTAAGTAGGCATTCACCACCATAGAAAAGAGTAAAATAAAGACGGCCTTACAAAAAATCTCTTTACTAAATATGAAATAGCCAATGATAATGAAAGGGATAAGAAAGGACTGATGTGTGAACCATAAACACGCTTGAGCCAGAAAATCAATCATAAACTGTAATCTCTTAAGACAAGATCATATTTTTTTTGAAAGTCTAATTGCCATTCGAGCCCCAATCTTAATTGCACCTGATAAAAGCTTGTAGCCAAATGCTTGTTCGGCTTCAAGATCAAGGCCTGTTTGTCTATGTTCATTTTCATCTTGGCGGCATTTAATAATTAGATTTTTAAGCTCAGTTTCCTCATCTCTTAAGCTGCTTTCTTGCTGTGCATAATGATCATCAATAACCTCTTCGATAGCCACCGTACAAGCCATTGCTGATTTTTCGCCTAAAAGGGCCGTTGTCGCTCCTAATGCATAGC
>JACVCA010000312.1 GCA_016742295.1 Alphaproteobacteria bacterium
GTTGACTATGATATACATACTTCAGCTCTACGTTCTCGCTTTGGAAATTTAAAACGGTCAAAGACAGGTTCTACCCTAGGGGCTGGCTTTAGATTTGAAGTTAATGAGCAGCTCATCTTAGGTGGGAGTTATCAGCGGGCAGCTGGGCATAGCGGCCTGAAAATAAATACCTATAACCTTAATTTACGCATTCCACTTTAAAGGAGAAAAATGGAAATGAAACATTTAACAAAGCAAACATTACTGGCTATAGGATTAATCACCTTCCTCCTTGAAGGCTGCACCCATAAGCATACCTTAGAAGATCAAGAAATTCAAGATGATGTTATGAATCAGGAGGATGTTATAAATCAGGAAGAAGCTATAGTAGGAACTGCCTTGATTCCTATTGAAGAAGTGCCAACATCGATAAATAGTAAACCTATGGAGAGTGGGGGATGAGAGGGTCTGTCGCATCTATGAAGAAAAGTTATGATTTTGAGTAAAGCGGCACCGTCATCTGCCTGCTGCAAGAAGCTCTGTACAAGAGGTTGGGTTGCAAGTTAGTACTAGAAGTAAAATTTAGCTAAGGGGTTAAGGCCCTTTTTAAATTTTGGACGCAGTTAGAGTATAGATATGAAAAATACGGTGAATAAAATAGATCTGCTCATGAATACTCTTGGCTAAAGTATACTTTTAACTTAAAGTTGCAACAGAACCGCTTTGTGAACAGGCCGACAGGCAATTTTGTGAAAATAAACCGCTTCACAAATATAAATTTTCTGGGATAATTAATGTGCCTAAAGTTTTTCCTTAAAGATGTATTATTACAAAACGCAAATAATTTTAACCTTTACACAATATAGGACTCATTAAAATGATTAATAAAAAAACTTTAACTTGCTTCCTCATGCTCGGCTTTGGCTCTTTTTCACTTTATGCTCAAAATAATAAAACCCCTCAAAACCTAGTGAATCCTCATCATGCTCAAAAATACTTTAAAGACAAAGTAACCTACACAGTTGGTCCTATGGAGCTTGTAACGATGGTCAAAGAAGGCGCTCCCATTACCATTATTGATGTACGGGCAGAGAAAGATTTTCTCGAAGGACATATTCCAGGCGCTATTAACCTTCCCAAAGATAAATGGCATACGTTAGAGGGATTACAGAAAAATAAAAATAATATCATTTACTGCTATGTTCAGACCTGCCATTTAGCAGCTCATGCTGCATTAGAGTTTGCTAAAAAAGGCTTTCCTGTTATGGAAATGGAAGGTGGATTTAAAGCTTGGAAAGAGCAAGGATTAGAGGTTGTAAAATAAGGTTCTCTTTGATCTTTGGCATGGGTGAATAATAGGATCTAGAACATAATGCTTTCTTGCAATTTTCTCTCATAGGGAGTTAGTTGGGTTGTTATTTAACTAAATGGTTGACAATTGTAAAGCTGTGTTATAACTTAACCATATGGTTGAATATAAAGGCTCTCAAAAATTAAATCTTATCTTTCATGCCTTGGCAGATCCTACGCGGCGTGAAATTCTAAGTTTAATTGCCAAGAGAGTTTACACAGTATCAGAG
>JACVCA010000029.1 GCA_016742295.1 Alphaproteobacteria bacterium
AGCCAATATCAATCGCTTCATTATTGTAGTCAACTGCAAGCTCTTCACGCGCAGCCCCTGACTCTTCATTGGCCGCAGTTAAAACAAGAGTTCCTTGATCAATACTTAACCTTACTCCCGCTAATCGTCCTACCGAAACTGTAGCCACACGATCAACCGCTTCTGAAAACATTTTTATCGGCAATTGAACCATCTTATCGTTTGCCTGTGGAATTGCAGCTGCATAATCTGGATAGGTTCCATCAATCAACCTCGAAGTCACATAAGCCTTCTGAATAGTGACCGCAATCTGCATCTCAGAAATCGAAATCTGAATATCCTCTTGTACATCTGCAATCAATTTTAGAACTTCTGTTACAGTCTTACGGGAAATGATGATACCAGGCATACCTTCAGCACCCTGCGGAAGCGGCACTGAGACTTGGGCCAAACGGTGACCATCAGTGGCCACAGTGCGCAAATTCTGATCTTTGCTAACATGGAAATAAACCCCATTTAAAAAATAGCGCGTCTCTTCAGTGGACATTGCAAACCGAGTACGATCAAGCAAATAACGCAACTGTGCTCCTGGTAATATGAAATTATAAGGAAGTACGCCTGACGTAATCATGGGGAAATCTTCAGCTGGCAAACTAGGCAACTTAAAGTTTGAGGGCCCTGAACAAATAACCATTTGACTAGTATTTGAATCAAACCCAAGAGATATTTCTGCCCCATCACTAAGTTTACGTACAATATCATAAAGCATATGAGCTGAGACAGTGATCTGGCCTTCTTGTTCAATTAAAGCAGGAATTTTTTCGACAATTGAAAATTCGAGATCTGTTGACGTGAGTTTTAATTCATTACCTGCAGCACTTAAGAGGATATGTGATAAAATGGGCATGGTTGTGCGTCTTTCGACGACCCCTTGTCCATGCGAAAGCGCTTTTAAGAATGTATTCCGGTCAATTGTCAATTTCATTGCTTATATACCTTATTTTTTTACAAAATTAATTCCTGGCTTTTATGCCTGCAACATGCGTCTTAGCATTTCTACGTCAGCACTTAAGCTCGGATCTTCGGCGATCAATTCTTCCACCTTTTGTACCCCATGCATCACAGTTGTATGATCTCGTCCCCCAAAGCTGCGTCCAATTTCAGGAAGCGATTTTGAGGTTAGCTTTTTAGCCAAATACATGGCAATTTGACGGGGTCTTACGATTGTTCTTGAACGCTTGGCAGCATGCATATCACTGGTTCGAATATTAAAATGTTCAGCAACCTTTTTCTGGATTTCCTCAATGGTCACTCGACGATTATGCGCTCGTAAAAGGTCACGCAACACATCGTTAGTCATATCAAGGGAAATTTCACGGCCCACCAGGGTAGAATGTGCTACCACTCGGGTTAAAGCGCCTTCAAGTTCGCGGACATTTGAGGTAATTTTATGAGCTAAAAATTCAAGCACTTTACCGGGAACTTCAAGGCTAAGTTGATCGGCCTTAGCTTGTAAAATACCCAGCCGCAATTCATAAGTCGTAGGGTGAATATCAGCCACAAGCCCCCACCCCAGGCGCGATCTGAGACGCTCTTCCATCCCCTCAAGGTCAGAAGGAGACTTATCCGCAGATACAATAACTTGATGATTTTGATCAACCAAGGCATTAAAAGTGTGAAAAAACTCTTCTTGAGTTGAGTCTTTACCACTAATAAATTGAACATCATCAATCATCAAGACATCTACCGAACGGAATTGATCTTTAAATGCAACCGTATCCCTAAACCGCAAGGCACGAATAAATTGATACATAAACTTTTCAGCAGAGATATAAATCACACGCCTTGAAGGATGACAGGCCCGAATATGCCACGCAATCGCATGCATAAGATGAGTTTTACCAAGCCCAACGCCACCATAAAGAAACAAAGGATTAAAGCTTACTGTATCTGCTTCAGCAACCCGTAGTGCTGCTGCATACGCAAGTTCATTAGGTTTACCCACAACGAAATTCTTAAAAGTTAAGCGTGAATCGAGAGGCGCACTAAAATGTTCTGGAAAACTCGTCTGCTCTTCTGTTTTATCGCGCGTAGAGGAAGGTTCTTGATGGATTTCAGAGGGAGAACCATTTGGGTGAGGTTCACTTAAAGGGGGTTGGACAATAATATCAATTGCAAGAATCTGAGAATTTTGCTCTCTGCAAAACTCTAAGATTGCTTCGGCATAATTTTTTAAAACCCAGTCACGGGTAAAACGCGTGGGACTTGCCAAGATAAGAGTTCCCGCATTAAAATGAATAGATTGAAGAGGCTCAAGCCAGCTTCTGAATTTAGCGTCCCCCAGTTTTTCGCTTAGTTTAGCCTGAACACACGCCCAATCCTCCAGATAGGATGCCTGTTCTTGTTGCGATGCTGGAGTAGAGCTAGTTGGCAACACTGACATTGAAATATCCACTCTTGGACTGGTTAAATAGATCTATTGTAAAACTGCCAAATTTTCCCCTTGGCACTGTTAACACTCTAACATACTCACGATACTATGTATTCATTAACTCTTGGTTGTCCAAAAAATGCTTGCATATAATAGCTTTTTGCACAAACATTTTCTGCTACTTCAGACTTACATAAAAAAAGTACCTGCAACTCTGGAACTTAGAATATAAATTCTAAGAGCTTTTAAAGTTAACTTGCAAGAGCCTTAATGCGCGCGGCTGTACGTGATAACTTCCGCGCTGCAGTATTAATATGGAGAAGATTGTGACGAACCTCTTTCATAATAAGAGGCTCCATTTCACGGAAAGCTTTTTGTGCATATTCTTTTTGCCCCGAAGTAATTGCCTCTTCCATCTTGCGGATATATGTCCGCATACGTGTCCTACGAGCCTGATTTACCTTCGTTTTTCGTTCGGTTTGACGAATACTTTTTAGGGATGACTTATGATTTGCCATAACTGATGCTCAATTCCTATAACTCAAATAAGTGATTCAATAGATTTTTTAAACATAGACTTAATAGCCTTCACGTTCCATACGCCTGCGCATAACTTTACGGATACGACGAACAGCTTCACCCTTTTCACGCAAGCGCTTTTCACATGGTTTTTCAAAATGACGACGTAATTTC
The DNA here is from genome assembly GCA_016742295.1 of Alphaproteobacteria bacterium. Lineage (GTDB taxonomy): Bacteria > Pseudomonadota > Alphaproteobacteria > JAGOMX01 > JAGOMX01 > JACVCA01. The sequence continues at coordinate 3,104 of JACVCA010000029.1, forward strand.
ATTTCTCGAAAAACGCCTTCTCGTTGAAGTTTTTTCTTTAATACGCGCATCGCGCGATCAACATCATTATCACGAACTGTTACAAGCACTAGGAATGACTCCCCTTTCTGAAAAATAGCTTAAAATTGTTTAACTGACGCACTATAATATAACTTTATGCTTAAGTGAAGAGAAAAATAATGCCTACACCTTCCACTAACCTACCAGTGTATAACAAAGTAATTAATTGTACATTAAAGCATGTACCTGTTGAAGGCTGGACTCTTAATGCTTTGAATTTGGGTGCCATAGAGGCTGAAGTAAACAACCAAGACGTACTGGTGTTTTTTAACCATAATATGGATAACGTTATCTCCTATTATAGTGAGATGTTGGATCTGCAAATGACTCAAATGCTGGAGAGTTATAACCTTGAAACTAGGAAGATCCGTGAACGAATTGCTTTAGCTGTGATGACCCGACTCGAGCTCATGGCCCCCCATCGTGAAGCTGCAAAGCGCACCGCTTCTTATCTTGCTTTTCCTACCAAACTGCCTTTTGCATTACGGTTACTTTATAAGACTGTAAATACCATGTGGTACTGTGCTGGCGACACTGCCACAGACTTTAATTTTTATACCAAGAGAGGGCTCTTAACAGGAGTTTACAGTAGTGCGTTCATTTATTGGCTGAATGACCAAAGTGCTGGTTTTGCTGATACCCGTGCCTTTGTTGAGCGGCGCATCAGTAATGTAATGGTAATTCCTAAGATGAAAGGTCGTATTCAGGAGTTTTGTAAAATTTTCCGCAAGCCTTTTGGGTTTTAGTACCCCCTAAAGCCTTTCATAGTATCTCTCTTTCTATATAAGAGTCTTTACATTTGAAGGAGGATTCTTCTTTTATGATTTTCTGCTGGAGAGGAAATGATGATGAAAATAACAAGAGAAGTCTAGAGGATATAATCTGTGTGCGTAAACAAAACAAAAGATGATTTTACTTACAAGGTAAGCGTAACTTCCCCAAAATCCTCTTTTCTTTCAACAACAATCTGCATACAATCCGCCCATGACTTATGAATTTATTAAAATGAATGGACTTGGGAATGATTTTGTCATTTTTGATGGACGTACCTCAATAATACATTTTACTCCGCAAGAGCTTAGTGCAATTGCAGATCGTCATATGGGGGTAGGCTGTGATCAGATTATTATTCTAGAACCTGCCTTAAACCCCAACGCAGACCTTTTTATGCGCATTTATAATGCCAATGGCAGTGAAGCTGAAGCCTGTGGGAACGCCGCACGCTGTGTAACCTGGCTTATGACCAGAGACTTAAAGTCTCCAAGCATCGATATTGAAACTGTATCGGGTCTAAGGCACGGACGATGTGTGGCAGAGAACGAAGTTGAAGTAGAAATGGGACAGGCTTCTTTTGAATGGGATAAAATTCCTTTGAGTTATGCCTGCGACACGCTCTCACTTGATCTTCCTTTTGGCCTTAAAAATGCAAGTGTAGTCAATGTTGGCAACCCCCATCTCATTTATTTTATTGAAGAGGACAAATTTACCGATATTCATAAACTTAGTTCTGAGCTTGAATGTTACTCCCTCTTCCCCCAAGGTATTAATATTAACGCAGCACGAATTATAAATTCTAAGACTATTAAACTTGAAGTTTGGGAACGAGGAGTTGGCCTTACTCGAGCATGTGGCACTGGAGCATGCGCTACAGTAGCAGTGGCAGTAAAAAAGAATCTTGTGGCACCCAGTTGTAGGGTGATTCAACCCGGCGGTTCCTTAAAGATTGAAATTGACGCCGACAACCACATCAAGATGACTGGGCAAGTTGCTGAAAATTTTCGCGGCAGCTTCCCTTCATCATTCTTTCAAAATACTAAGTCTTAAGGCTGAAAAATTAAAATAAAGGAATTATATTTATGACGGAAGAGGCAAAACCAGGTTGGCTGGGCCGTTTAAAGGCAGGTTTAAAACGGTCCTCTAGTAAACTTACTGAAGGGGTTGCAGCAATCTTGGTAAAACGTAAACTAGATCAAGAAGCCCTTGAGGAGCTTGAGGAATTATTGATTTCCAGTGATTTAGGCGTTAAAACTGCAGCAAGTTTTACAGCAAACCTGGCAAAAAATCGTTTTAATCAAGATGTTAGTGATAAAGAAATTCGTACAACGCTTGCTGAAGAAATTACCGCAACCTTAAGTCCCGTAGCAATTCCTCTTCAACTTGGAGTTCACAAGCCCCACATCATTCTTATGGTTGGCGTTAATGGGAGCGGTAAAACTACGACAATAGGTAAACTTGCACAAACATGGAATGAACAAGGACTTAAAGTGCGGATGGTTGCAGGTGATACCTTCAGAGCTGCAGCTGTTGAACAACTGCAAAAGTGGGGCGAGAAAATCGGGGTGCCAGTTGACGTGGGCCAACCGAAAGCTGATGCTGCAGGGCTTATCTATGATGCATGCTTGCGGTCGCAAAAGGCGGGAGATGATGTATTGTTAATTGATACTGCCGGGCGCTTGCAAAACAAAGATCACCTTATGGCTGAATTAAATAAAGTATACCGTGTGATTCAAAAGTTTGATTCCTCAGCACCTCACAGTTGCCTTTTGGTACTTGATGCAACCACAGGGCAAAATGCACATTCACAAGTTGAAATATTTGCTCAGACTGTGAATTTAACCGGCCTTATCATGACTAAACTCGACGGTACAGCGCGAGGCGGTGTCATTGTCAGCCTTGCGGAGAAATTTAGTTACCCAATTCATGCTATTGGAGTTGGTGAAGGTGCCAATGATCTGCGGCCTTTTGATGCAGAAAGCTTTGCTAAAAACTTGTTGGAGCTTTAAAAATCTTGAATAGATCTATGATTGTGCGTTAATTTAAGCGACAATATTAAGAATAAATAAAATTGGAGTTATAACATTACACAGCCTTTTAAAAATGTAACAGATATTGTTGAATGTACATCAGGTACGCAAGCTTTAGAGCATATTCTGCGCATTTATAATGATAGTCTTACAAAAATTCGTAATTCATTTAGTGCCTTAATTTCTGACACTTCGAAAGCATGCGAAGATGTCATTTATCAAGGTGCCAATTATCCGTATATTGGTATTAATGTGAAGCTTGCCAATGTGCATATTGATGCACGCCTGGCCTTTGGGGTTGCTTTAGAGCCGGGATTATACGGCACTACCCTCACACGACCCGATCTTTTTGGCGCTTATTTTCGCGAGCAAATTGATCTTTTAATTGAACATCACAAAGTTCCGGTTATTGTAGGCGTCAGTAAGGATCCTATCCCAGTCCCTTTTGCGCTTGATCCAAATAATTTGGAGACCAATCATGATCAACTCCCAGCATTAAAGTTGGATGTCACCTTACCGGATTTAAGCCGCGTCAATGATGATATAGCAAACAGCGTTTATCAACTGACAGTAGGTCAAGAACTTCCCCTATCGCTTTTCAGTGCAGAGCGGGTAGATTATTCTCTGCACCGTTTGCATCATTATACAGGAACTGCTCCAGAACACTTTCAACAATTTATTCTTTTGACCAACTATCCCCGTTATGTAAAAGAGTTTATTGCCTTTGCTCACGAAGAACTTAGCAAAGAGAACGGCTATACTGCTTTTGTGGAACCCGGTGATTACATTACTTCCCATCATATGAAAGGGTTGGCTCCGGAAGGAGAGCGCCTGAGTAATCTCCCGCAAATGCCGGCCTATCATCTCAAACGTACAGACGGACAAGGAATTACATTTATTAACATTGGGGTCGGACCCAGCAACGCTAAAACTATTACTGATCATCTTGCAGTCTTACGTCCCCATTGCTGGTTGATGCTTGGTCACTGTGGAGGTCTAAGACGCAGTCAGCTGCTAGGCGATTATGTCCTTGCTCATGCTTATGTGAGAGACGATCATGTGCTGGATGAGGATTTACCGCTTGCAGTCCCCATTCCTGCTATTGCTGAAGTTCAAGTTGCACTTCAAGAAGCCGTAGCAAATATTACAGGATTGCATGGACTTGACATGAAGACACGCATTCGGACAGGAACTGTATTGACGACCGATAACCGCAATTGGGAACTGCGGTCTAAAGAACTTTTCCCTTTGTTTAAACAAACTCGCACCATTGCAGTTGATATGGAGTCTGCAACGGTTGCAGGCAATGGCTTCAGGTTCCGGGTTCCCTATGGAACTCTTTTATGCGTCTCCGATAAACCTATTCATGGGGAAATTAAGTTGAGGGGAATGGCCAATAATTTCTACAGAGACCGCATCCAGCAGCATCTCAAGGTTGGACTTGAGACCATCCGGCTTTTAAGAGAAGGTGGCGTTAAAATTCTGCACTCCCGCAAATTACGCGGCTTTGATGAACCACCCTTTCGATAAATATAATAGAAGGGCTAAATAAGAGGAGATATTAAAAAAAATAGCCTTGTCCCTTGGTCACTCCTTTAACAAACGAACCTAACTTAGCTACTCTTATAAACTCAGAGCAGAAGCAACTGCAATTATACTTACTTAAAACTGTAAGCAGAAAAGTCAAAAAAGATTACGACGGCTAAAACTTTACTCAGAATCCCAAGCAAACTGATCTGTTAAAGTACAAATAACTTTCTTACCATAAGCCGCTTGGCTAGTTGCAAGACATCCATAAAGAGATTATAAAAGAAGATAGCCTGCACGAACCTATTCATAGATTTGAAAGGAATTATCTATGCACCTATTCATTATAGCTCCTTTATTATCATGCTTAATGTTTACGATAATTTCTGAAAGTTCATGCTTAGCCAGTGAAACGCCACCTGAGAGCTATGAGTCAATGGCAAAACGTCTAAGAGTCACTACACTCAACCCATTTCCTTCTAGACATTCTGAAGAAGACATTCTTCCTGAAGAATTATTGATCATTATCTTTAACCAATTAAATTTCCGTGATCTTGGAGCAGTCCAACTGGTTTGCAAACAATGGTATAGGCTGGGGGGTGATGAGATTTTATCTCTAGTTCGCCATATTTATAAAAAACCTCTTTCTGAAGTATTATGGAAGCTTGAAACTATAAAAGAGGGACAAGCAAAGCTCAGCCAAGAGATTACAGCTCTTGTATCTAACCAAGCTACAGGAGAGAAGTTCTTTGACTCACCTGATGCCACCCGTAAATTACTTCTAGCTCCTAAAGCAGTAGAGTATGTTTTACGGACTCCTTCCTTAATTCCTCTCTTATTTAAAAGCGAAGTGACTGCCTCTGAGCTTCACCATACTTTAGATCGAAAAACCTTAGATGAAGATCAACGGTCAGCTTTAAAAACTTTTGTAAAATCTGGCTCTAATTTATCTTCAACGATAAATTGGTATTCAGAGGAGTGTATCAATTTCACCAAGGATTTTGCTCCTCATTATAAGGCTTGGTATTTGCTTTACCTTTTTGACTCTCCTCAATCTGAAGAGCCAATGCATGGGTGGTTCAGATCTATTTATGCTCATATTACTTCAGAGCATGCTTATGAAAATTATAGTGAAGACCAAGCCCTTTTTATTCCTAAGAGTTTGTCTTATTTTTCTGATCTACCCTACTATTTCACACAAGCTCTTGGATTATACTGCCATAGGTGGGCTAAAAAAAGTAGTAAACAATCTTCAAAGAATTTGTGGTTAAGCTTTGCAGGAAATTTTTTCAGTAAATATATAATTCAAGAAGATACGCAAAACCAACTCAATTTAGGATTAGTTTTACGAGATCAAGGTAAGTTTGAGGCAGCAGTATTTTACTTACGGAATGCTGCAAATCAAGGAGATACAGTCGCTCAAATCACGTTAGGAAAACTTTTGTCTAATCAACGAAACTATGAAGAAGCAGAAGTATACTCACGAAAAGCTGCAGATAAAGGAGCTCCAAACGCTCAAGGTACACTAGGACAAATTTTATTTAATCAAAAAAAATATGAAGAAGCAAAAGGCTACTTACGTAAGGCTGCAGATGGAGGAGATACCACCGCTCAAGTTACACTAGGGCTCATTCTGGTTAATCAACACAAGGATGAAGAAGCAGAAGTTTACTTGCGAAAAGCTGCAGATAAAGGAGCTACCACCGCTCAATCAAGGCTAGGGAGAATTTTATTTAATCAAAAAAAGTTTGAAGAAGCAGAATTTTACTTACGTAAAGCTGCAGATAGAGGAGATACCCAAGCTCAAACCACGCTAGGGGTAATTTTGTCTTATCAACAAAAGTATGAAGAAGCAGAATTTTATTTGCGTAAGACGGCAGATAGAGGAGATACAAACGCTCAATCTACGCTAGGAGTAATTTTGTTTTATCAACAAAAGTATAGGGAAGCAGAATTTTACTTACGTAAAGCTGCAAATAAAGAAGATACAAACGCTCAACTCATGCTCGGGAAGCTTTTGTCTTTATTGAAAAAAGCTTAAAGAAGCAGAATTCATCTACCAGGTAAAAGCTTATATTAAAGGCAGATCGTAGTTTGTGAGAGGATTTACGTCATAAAGCCATGAACGGTTAAGGCACGCAGCAGAATTTTCTGAAGGTAAGATTGAGAAATTAACTTTGAAGAAAATCAAGCTCCAGGAATTAACGAATCATCCTAACTTTCTACCCTCGATGAATAGGTTTGAACCTTATAGCGTTCCTAATGAAAATAAAAGAAGGATTTATTGCAAAACCAATATGAAAAATCAATTTTTATCCTACTTCCCCTTCTTTTTTCCCTGCCCTTTACGAGATTCTTTTTTAAAAATTTGAGTTTTCTTAGGTTCCTTGACCTGTTTCTGTTTTTGCTTTTTAGGTCCTTCCTCAATTTTAGTCATTCCCCTGCCTTCTGCTTTTACTGAAGAAGCCTCTTTTACCTGAAGTGATGAGAGCTTTTCGCTAGGCTTAACTTGCTTGCCTTTTTTCCTTTTTTTAGTATCCTGGCTAGAGTCCGTAACCGATCTAGACTGTGCAACTCCTATGGGATCCATTACAGTCGGACTCTCCTTTCGTTCTAAAATCTTCATATGAGGTAAATCCTTACGTCGTCTTTGTGAAAGGCTTTGTGCTGTATCTTCGCTTTTCTCCTCTTCTTCATCCTCTCCTTTAGATTCTTTTTCAATAGGTTGGGAACCAGACAGGAGATAAGGTGAATCACTATTTTTTTTAAAAAATCTTCCTTTTAAAAAGCTAAAATCTTCCAAATTTGAGAGCTCAGAACCTTCATCGTCAGAGTCTTCTTCGTGAACAAATGCTTCCATCTTCTCTTTATCAAGGACAAGCGGCGTTACCTTATCTTCGAGATCATTATCCTCAGATTTCCAAGATGTAAGGCTCTCGACACCCTTCAGTTCAGACTCAACTTCAATTACCCCATTTAAACGCATCGTAAAAGTTATGGAGCCACTATTAAAAGTCGAAAAGAAGGGTTTTCGAGTGGTTCGTTGAACTCCTTCATACTTTTCAGATTGAGACTCTTCTTGGTTGGATTTTTTCTGTACGGATTTCCATAGACAGACATCATGAGGCTCTACTACTAAATTTTTAGTTTTTTCGGGACATTTAACTAAAGAATGATAGTAGGGGGTTAATGAGCTCATCAAGAGTTCCAGGCGTTTGAATGTGGTGAAAAAGAAGGAGAGAGGATTCAACCATCTCAATGCTTCTTGAAGTAACCTTAGA
>JACVCA010000313.1 GCA_016742295.1 Alphaproteobacteria bacterium
GATAAGAGCTGCAAAGTTAGTTTTGATCCACCCGTTGATAAGGAAGACAAAGAGAGCTGCACCGCCTGCAATTAGCATGCCCATTACGCTTTGTTTAAACATGGCAATGATTCCTGCCACTCCGCATCCAGCGAGAAGGCCTAGGCGTAGATAACCGCCAGTGATAAACTTTTCGCCTTTGGTGATTTCCTCAGTCAGTTCTGCATCTGTCACGGCCCAAGCATCAAAACCCCCTAAGCAGCAGATAAAAGCACACATCCCCCAAAAAAAAGAGGCGCCAGGAAAACAAGAGAACCTAGCGCCCAAGTTGGTGTAACCTTGGGAGGGAAAGGTTACACAAGGGGAAGTAGAAGAGAGAATGTGGGAAGAGAAGTTAATGAATGGATTGAAGTTGAGTTTCATAGGGAGCCTCCTGATGAATCTAAAAAATATGGGCTGTGTTCAAGATTGAGATAATCTAAAAAACTGCTTGATTGAGTAGTGTGAGTCCTCTGATCAGTAGGTAAGCCTTTGTTTAAGTAAGGTGAGATGAGGGCTAAGGGGTTTTCCGTAAAAACATTTTGAATGAAAGAAAATAAAGCAAACAAAATTAAAGTAAGGGGGACGCCGGGGCGGGGAAACCCGGCGCCTAGGCTACAATTGGAAAACGAGCAAGAACCAACTGTAAACCTAACTCGGAAAGAGGATGATTGAATCTTTGATGAAATGGCAGGTAAGATGAACCTTAAGACAAATGACTTTGACAACCTTCCTGAAGAAAGCCCCACCTCTTTCTCTAAGGAAGAACTAGGAAGAGCAATAAGAGAATACATCACTTTTTCTCTCCTGGTTTATGAATAATCGAAACGCTTTTAATGTTGCCATCAATATCACGAAAGGCACGTTCAAGGTCTTTGAGGTAAAGCCGTTCAATCCATTCCTTGACGAAAAGGTTGGGCGCTCTAAGTACAGGTGAAGAGGTATCGAGCTGCTCAGGCACTAAATTTGCAAACCAACTGTTAAATTTAGGCACACCCAGGGATTGAATGAGAAGCTTACAGACTTTAGCCCATTGAGGATGAACTGTGGTAAAATCAATCACGGGGCTCGTAATCGGTACAACACAGATTGAGGTATTATTTTGCTGATAGTTGCCTTCAAGGATCTTACGGATATGGGCAGGCTCCAAAGCCCATTCCAGGTTCACCTTCCATCCTCGCTCCCCCTGACCCATCAGAAAAGGGAGCTTGGAAATCCGGGTGCAATAATCGTTCCAAGTATCAAGGTTGCCATCGAAAGACTGCTTCAAGCTTTTAGCGAGACTTACTTTACGTTCAACAGTGAGCTCCAATGGTGGCTCTGATTTACGTATGGCATCGTTCCAGAGCGCTAACATCATTGCAGGATGTTGGGAACTGTGATCAGAAAGATTTTCATTCACCAAGTTAGGAAGGGTTTGAGAAGGCAGTAATGCACCTACGCAAGCAGTGTGTGTAGTCTCTGTGTAATCTCTGGAAGTAGTCTCTGTAAGAGATTTACCCAAATTGGGTTCTTCGATTGACCCATTT
>JACVCA010000030.1 GCA_016742295.1 Alphaproteobacteria bacterium
CTATAATAATGAAATTTTATTCACATATAATTCTAAGCGTTATTCTAAATTTTTTCATACAGTGGGACTATCTTTATGCTACAGATATGGACATTGAGAATTATGATCTAAGAATATTCCAATTTAATCCTGCTGGCCGAGGTACCTTAGAGCAAGAACAATTTCATTCTTCATTAGAAGCAGGGGGGTTAAAAACTTTACCTCTAGAAACTCTAATTCATATCTTTTCTTTCCTTGATCAATCGAGCTTATTTCGTCTTGAAAAGGTCAGCAGCTGGTGTAGAGGTGCTTCAAGAGAGGTGTGGAAAGAAAAATCCCTTGATTTATCAGAAAGGGCTTTGAAAAATGAGGAGCTGTATCAACTTATCCAAGGGCCTTTTTTATCCCTTAAAGCTATTCTATGTAAATTAAATAGCGAACATGCACGCATATTTGCAACTTCTAACCTTAAGGTACTTGTGCTTGATAATAATGAGGTAGGAGATGAAGGAGCAGAGCATCTTGCTAAAAGTACCACTCTTCTAAAATTATCCTTAGGTGCTAATCATATAACTTCTAGAGGAGCTAAAGCTCTTTTTTCTAATTCTCATCTCAAGGAGTTATCTCTTAGCACAAATGAAATAGATGATGAAGGTTTAACAAACTTTACGGCTCTTAATACCACCCTTATCTCTCTTAATTTAGCTCTAAATAAAATTACGACTAAAGGGGCAAAAAATATTGTGCCTCATCGTTCTCTCTTATATTTAATTCTTTATCGTAATTATATTGAAGATGAGGCTGCAGAATATATTATTGAAACTCAATCCTTTAATTCTCTTAACCTTAAAGGAAATCCAATAACTCCAGATAAAATTAAATCCTTCTCCAAGAAATTTACTATAAAGCATTTGATACTTTGAATAGGTTTTTATAAAAAGATGATCTCTTGTTTAAATTATTGTTATTTAGCTATTTTCACTAACATAGTTTTGCCTGCTTGTTGCACATTCTTATTTTTAAACCCACATAATTCTCCTAGCTTTATAGAGGCTTCATTAGTAGAATTAGTAATCCAAATTAAGGTATTATATTTGAGCTCATTTTTAGAAATAGGGCCGGGTTTTAAGGTATCTTTAATTACGTCCGGGCAGTACTTACGACCTAAGCCTTTTCTTCGATGTTGCTTATCTATTATTATGGATAAATTTCCCACCTCTTTTGGTAATGGGGTGTCCAAAGCTTTTTCTAATTTTTCTAATAGAGGTACTAACTCCTCTGGGAAATTAACTCCTATGGTGAAAGGTTGAACGGAAATAAAGAAGTGGACGCTAGAAACTGGACAGGTTGCTAAGGATAAATTTGAGTAATAAGTTTTAAGAATGATCTTAAACTGATGAAAGGATTTATAAGATGGTTAAAAAGCGCCAGCAATATTCAGCAAGTTTTAAAGCGAAGGTAGCTTTAGAAGCAATTCGAGAAGAAGGCACCCTTTCTCAATTATCAAGCAAATATCAGATTAATGCTAACCTCATTAGCAAATGGAAGACTCAAGTTTTACAAGGTATGAGTCTCATTTTCTCTCAACCCTGTAATTACACTAAATTTTCTGAGGAACAACGTGTTAAAGATCTGCATGCCAAGATTGGGGAGCTTACAGTGGAGAGGGATTTTTTAGAACAAGTCTCCAACAGGTTGGGCCTAGGAGGCGGAAAGAAATGGTAGATCCTTTGGCCTCTTTGAGTATTCATCAACAGTGCAAGATATTGTCTATTAATCGCTCAAGCTATTACTATAAATCAAAAGGTGAGTCAGCCTTTAACTTAGAGCTAATGAAGCTTATAGATCAGCTTTATCTGAATTATCCTTTTTATGGCTCAAGGCAGATGCGTTACCATTTGAGGCAATATGGATATTTTATCTCGCGTAAACGCATTCAACGATTAATGAGGAAAATGGGAATTGTAGCGATTTACCAAAAGCCTAATACTAGCAAGCAGAATGTAGAGCATAAGATTTATCCTTATCTTTTAAGAAGCGTACCTATTAATAGGGTCAATCAAGTATGGTGCGCAGATATTAGCTATATTCCATTAAGGTATGGTTTTATGTATTTAGTTGCTATTATGGATTGGTATTCAAGAAAGGTTCTCTCTTGGCGGTTATCAAATACTTTAGATACTCTCTTTTGTATTGAAGCTCTTCAAGAGGCTTTAGATATTTATGGTTGTCCAGAGATCTTTAATACAGATCAGGGAGCTCAGTTTACAAGTGAAGCATTTATAGAAATATTAGCCAAAGCTGATATTAAAATCTCTATGGATGGCAAAGGTTGCTGGATGGATAATGTTTTTATTGAGCGACTTTGGCGATCTTTAAAATATGAATGTATCTATCTTGCAGAGTTCGATACAGCAAAAGAAGCTAAGAAAGCCATAGAAAATTGGTTCAACTTTTATAATAATAATCGTCCTCATTCTACCTTTAATGGACAAACTCCGGAGGAGGTTTATAATGCTGGAAATGAAGTTATAAAAACTCAAAAATTAGCAGCTTAATCGTGTAATGAATTTATCCTTAATATAGCTGCTAAACTGTCCTAATTATAGGGGCCACTTCTCTCTCTTGTGTCAATCTTTTCTCTAAAAGTTTTTGTATAACTTCTAATCGGTCTATTTCGAGTTTGCTTATCGTATAATGCGCTTTCATCCATGAACCCTTAATAGGTGAGAGTAGAAACCTCTCTCATTATAAAAGGCGACATTTTAACTTTGCTAAAACACGACATTACTACTTAGCGCTAACACGTGCAACGCCGTCCTGAGAGGGTAGACATGTAGAAATATCTTACTTAATTTCTTTCCTTCCTTTTTTATAAAATCCCCCTTTTGAGTCTATAAACAAGATCACGGCTTTCAGTAGTAAATGAAACATTTTTATAAAACTCTAGGCATTTCATCTTTATCGACTATAAAAATAGAAAATGATTAGACTGAAGTCTTGCATTTGAAGGGCTTTCTCTACTAACATAGCAATAATTTAATAGAGAATGGTTCACATTATGGCAATAAGGCCGCGTAAAGAGAATAAGACAACACTTCTACCCCCTGATTTAAGAATGTTTATTTATAAGCGAGGGCAAGAGAGTGTGGGTATTTTCTTGTTTTTGTGTGGGCTTTCCATATTGCTGTGTCTGCTCACATATGATCGATCTGATCCCTCTTTGAATACTGCTGTGGATGGCCCCATTCATAACCTCGGTGGAATGTATGGCGCTATACTGGCTGATTTTCTAATCCAGCTAATTGGCTTGGCAAGTTTTGCAATTGTAATCATTTTATGGGCCTGGAGCTGGCTGAAATTAAACCATCGTTTAATCGGAAATGTCACTAGAAAACTTTTAATTACCCCCCTTTCTCTCATAAGCTTTTCAATTTTGTGCGCGTCTCTACCGCAATTTAATCTCTGGCAACTCACCACAAGTACAGGTGGTACCTTAGGCTATGCGTTGATCAGGAAAGTCCAGGGCTGGTTATTTTTATTTGAGTCTAGCCTAGGGTTAGTTGTACTTGCAGGATGCAGTCTTGCCGTAGCCATCACTTTATTTTTATATATCTTAGGTCTCAATTTGCATGAATGGGGCATTCTATGGCGTCATTTTGCTAAAGTCTTGCAAGGTTTTTTAAGGTTCTCCTTAAAAGTTTTAAAAACAATTTTTGCGCAAAAACTTGTTAAAAAAAGTTCGCGACTTCATCAAAAACTTGAGCCTGTCCTGCACAATACCCCCAGCTTTTCTCCTTCCCCCAGTTTCTCCGCACCTCTCATAAATTCCCCCGTTGCAACGGTTCTGACGTCGGAAGAAGGAGATGACGACGAAGATCTAGAGGAAGGGAGAGTTGCCACTTTAGATTTAAACCTGATTGATAACTATCAACTGCCACCGCTCAATTTATTGAACTCGACGGCATCAAATCTTGAGAATGTGCCCATAGATGAGAAACTTCTTGCACAAAAAGCCCAGCAATTGAAAGAAGTACTCGAAGATTTTGGCATTCGAGGAGAGATCACTGAGATTAATCCTGGTCCGGTTGTCACCTTATATGAGCTGGTTCCTGCCCCAGGCATTAAATCTTCACGTGTAATTGGTCTTGCCGATGACATTGCCCGTTCTATGAGTGCAATCTCTGCACGTGTGGCTGTTATTCCAGGACGAAATGCCATTGGAATTGAATTACCGAATGAAAGTCGTCAAACCGTATATCTTCATGACCTTCTTTCAAGTACGGCTTATGAACGTTCAGGGGCTTCACTGAGTCTAACTCTTGGAAAAGACATCGCGGGTCTTCCTATCATTGCAGATCTAACCCGTATGCCGCACTTATTGGTGGCCGGTACTACGGGGTCTGGAAAATCCGTAGGCATTAACAGTATGATCTTATCTTTAATTTATAGACTGCCTCCTGATCGCTGTAAGATGATTATGATTGACCCTAAAATGCTGGAGCTTTCCGTATATGACGGCATTCCTCATCTTTTGGCACCCGTAGTTACAGATCCCAAAAAGGCAGTCATCGCTTTAAAGTGGACCGTGCGGGAAATGGAAAATCGCTACCGCGCTATGTCAAAATTAGGCGTACGCAATATCCATGGCTATAATATTCGAGTCTCGGAAGCAAAATCAAAGGGGGAAACTCTCAACAGGCAAGTACAAACAGGCTTTGATCCTGTTTCAGGCAAACCTATTTACGAAACTCAACCCCTTGATCTTGAACTGTTACCCTATATCGTGGTCATCGTTGATGAAATGGCTGATTTAATGCTTGTAGCAGGTAAAGAAATTGAAAGTACTGTACAAAGATTAGCGCAAATGGCGCGTGCAGCTGGTATTCACATTATTATGGCGACTCAACGACCGTCAGTGGATGTGATCACAGGAACCATTAAAGCAAACTTCCCTACAAGGATCAGCTTCCAAGTTACCTCCAAAATTGATAGTCGCACGATTCTCAGCGAGCAAGGTGCCGAGCAGCTGTTAGGCCAAGGTGATATGCTTTATATGGCAGCAGGCGGCCGTATTACACGTGTGCATGGTCCATTTGTAAGTGATCAAGAGGTCGAAAATGTTGTTCACTTCTTAAAATCTCAAAGTTCTCCGTCTTACATCGAAGAAGTAACCGAAGACATTGAGGGTATTTTCGAAGAAACTGTGGCCGGAAATTCTAGCAATGATCTTTATGATCAAGCCATAGCCCTCGTATGCCGTGAACGCAAAGCGTCAACGAGCTTTATCCAACGCCACCTCCAAATTGGTTATAACCGGGCTGCAAAGCTTATGGATCAAATGGAAGCAGAAGGCCTTGTTAGTTCAGCAAATCACGTCGGTAAGCGTGAAATACTTATGCGTGCAACAGGAAGCGATTAAAATGGACCTTAAACTACTGCCCCTTATCCACCAGCTTTCAAAAGGCTTTCTGCTTATTCTAGTACTAGCGAAACCTTTTGTATCCAGTCATGCTGCCTTAGACGATCCAATTTGTAAGGCTGAGACTTACCTTAATAGCATGATAACTCTTGAAGCCAATTTCAGCCAGCTGAATTCTGATGGGAGTATTTCCACTGGGAAGTTTTATCTTTCGCGCCCTGGAAAATTCCGCCTTGCTTATAACCATCCCAAAGGCCTTTTGGTCATTTGTAACGGACAAGACATTGTTAACTACGATCCCGGCAATGCTGATCCCACATCTGTTGAATTAAAGGCCACCCCAATCTCGTTTATTCTTGACAAGCATATCTCGTTAGAAGGCGATGTTACTGTTACCAGTATTTTACCAAATGCCAAAGGCCTAAGTCTCACCCTTGTCAAAACAGCTGAACCTGAAGTTGGAAGCATTACTTTATTTTTTAATCAATCACCCTATATGCTGGAAAAATGGATTGTGAACGACGGTCAAGGTGGA
Source organism: Alphaproteobacteria bacterium (assembly GCA_016742295.1). GTDB lineage: Bacteria > Pseudomonadota > Alphaproteobacteria > JAGOMX01 > JAGOMX01 > JACVCA01. Next base: position 5,937 of record JACVCA010000030.1, read on the forward strand.
CGTACTGAAGTAAATTTACAAAATGTTATCTTGAATCAAAAACAGGATCAGCGGCTTTTTAAATTAGAATAGAATGTGAGAAAATTCTATTTTTAAACTGCTGAATCTAAAGTTGAAACAGATCAACATTTCTCTCACACTCCTTGCTATAAATGACAAGGAATATGAGGAAATATGTTAGAATACTTAACTTCTAGGAAAAACAGACCATGCTGTACTATCTGAAGCATTTATTACATCTGCAGTAGAGTTCAGCCCAGTGACTGCAATCCAAAAAAGCAACTTTATTTGTTGGTCCCGCATTACCTTCTCCTATATGTTGACCATCTCCTGAGGTGATACGTGCTAGAAGGTGTTGCCCTGGATCAACATTAACTTCCATTTTTATGAAAAATTGTTCTCCTAGCTTTTCTACCTCATAGATAATATTAGTTCTCGGGGTCACACTTCGAGCTGCTAACAAGAGCCTATCTCTAAGTTCATTGATAAAAATTTCATTTACTTTATTTTTTTTAATGTAAAAATAAGTTCTTTTATTCCCACTACTGTCATTATTATTAGAATCTTCAGCGTGTTTGTTCGTCACATGTTTCATTAATTGGTTAATTTAACAATCTGCGTTGAGCACTTCTTGAACATAAGCTTTAAATGTTTCAGAATCACAGGTACCTTGTTTAATGCACAAAGCCGTAAGCTTATGGGTTTGAGATGCAAATAAATCACCTACATATGAAAATAAAAAAATCCCTCCTAAAAGACCTAAAGATTTGTAATTTATTTTTATTATAATTTGCTCTTATTAGATATGTTAAAAAACCACAGAGTGATTATCTTGTAGTATGAATTAATATCCCTCTATTCTTATTAAAGGTAAGTTAAAGCTAATTTTGTAGCTCTAATGATAGCTGGGTATAACAAAGTTTATTTACTTTTATATCTTTAATTTTCAATCCACTATAATGCCTTTGGCATGCTGACTTGCGTTATTTTATTAAGGAGATAACGGATTAAACTTGGGATTTATCTTCAAACTAAGATGAAGTAAATGAGAAAATTTATAATATAATCGTCCTACATAGAGAAAGGAACAATTTGTTGGGGGCCGGTACTACTGGGGCCAGAAAATCAGGGTGTATTAAAAGAAAAGATCCTCTTCCCCTCTCAGATAAAGCCCTGGAAGTTCTCAAATTTATCAAAGGGCCCAATATCGGTGATTTCTTTCTATATTCGGTACCCTTAGGAACTATTTTAATGTGGGTCTTTATAAATTTTTAGCAAAGGAAGACATAAACTGAAAGAAATGCGCTTTGGCATCAGATCAACTCACTACCGAATTGCGCCTAAAAAAATAAAATAACGGGCTGTTTTAAGAAGATTTTATCTTAAAGCAGATAACTTGACACTTCCGTTTGATCGCTCTAAAGCTCTGCTTACTTAAAATAAAGGGGGCGGTTGCCCCCTTGTTAATATACATCAATTATACGCTAGTTTGAACGTAGAACAAAAATTTATTTATAACTTTTTGCCATGAAATATGAATCATAAACATCAGAGTCTTGTTTAATGCTTTTATCAGCAGAGTTATAAAGCTCAACAAATTTTTGAGCATACTCTGAAGCTTTGGGTTTATTCCCCCGTTGCATATTAATGAGTTGTAATGCATGCGCAGCTTTTAGCTTGATCAACATGGGGGCAGCCTGATCATTGAGCACAAATAAAGCATTTTCTTCAAGATTATAATATTCATCCTTATCTACAGGCCACTTAGTTGTACAAAACTGTGCTTGAAAAGTTTTTTTAACTTGTTCGTCACAGGCAAGTTGCCTAAATTGTTTAGAAACTTCCTGTATATTTACATTCGCCTTAACATCTAGCTTCTTAAAAATATCAACTAAAATTTCCTCAGGTAAAACTGAAATATCTGTAGAAAAGGAAGGAGTTGAAAGTAGGCTTAATGTAATAGCTAAAGCAGCTTTTTTATAGGTGTGTTTCATTTTATTTATTCTCCGTTTTTATGTATCTATGCTTAGTAATAATCATGCTTATTTAAAATAGCCTAATTTTATGAATTAATAGTTAATAAATTTTACTCAAGTCTGAATTATTCAATATGGGATTAAAATTTTTGAATAACTTTTTATATTTTTTGATTAATATTTTTTTAATGAAATATCATTAATTTCTATCTTGAAAGAGCTATTGCTAGAGATGATATTGTCAATTTCAGAATTATTTGAAATAGGATATGGGTTGAATTATCAATATAAAATACTAATTGGCATGCAACAATGCCCCATTTTGGGATAAAAATCGTATTGAAATTTGATTCTTTCTTAATCTAACATATGTGTATTAATATATGTAAAAGTTGTACGGGCTTACTGCGGAAATCAAAACTCTTTTCGGTTTGTTGATCAACCAGTTTACTGCCAGACCTATAAGCTGCAGCTCCTACAGTGTTGCGACTTGAACGAGATAAGATCTTTGCTGACATATGATAAATGGCCATGGGCTTGTGTCTCATGCATTAATGCGTGGTCCATTTTACCCGTTTGACCTAAGCTGCTTGCAGCGAAGTGCTCATTGCAGTATGCAATGTATAAGCGCGCTTGTAAAGATTTTAGTTGCAGTATCTTATTGATTTTAATAGTATTATCAGATTTTATTTACTCTATATTCGTCTTTCTCAGTCTTAAATATTTATCTGAATTCGATTTATATTTTTCAGGAAAAAGAGATCCATAAAAGGGTGAGGCATGAGGGAGATTATCCCTTATGCTTTAAGTTTATATAAAAATTATTCTGCAAAGAACCAAGCAATATATAACTCTCTAGACTCTTTCAACAAATTGATTTCTGTTTGCCTTAAGGCAGCTTAGTTAATCAATATTCTTAACATTTAAGTTGTAACCATATATGGTTGTATTATGACAAAACATCAAAAATTGCTCGCAAAAGCAATAAGAAATCCTGAAGGGCTATCTTTTAATGAATGTCAAACTCTTATGAACCAATGCGGCTGGAAGATGACCATCAAAAAGGCAGCCATAGTATTTGGTACTCTCCAAATGGTATGCGCCTTTTAATTCAGAACAAATAAGGCATAGCTAAGGCATATCAGGTTAAGCAATTTTTGAGTTATTACCAACAGGAGAAAGATGATGCTTCATGATAAATATGACGGTTTTACTGTAACGCTTTCTCTCGATGAAGAGGATGATTGGATTGCGCATTTTGAAGAGCTACCAAATGTCTCTGCCTTTAGCAGTACGCCTGAAGATGCTTTGAAAGAGCTTGAAATTGCCTGGGAAGCTATGAAGGAAAGTTACCGTAAACATGGTGAACCTATTCCTATTTCACCTGCTAAAAAAGACTACAGTGGACATTTTAATGTCAGGGTTGATAAAAGGGTGCACTGCGCTTTAGCTGTTGAAGCAGCTCAGGTCGGGCTGAGTTTAAATGCATTGGTTGCTCAAAAGTTAGCTCAGTCTGTAAAAGCTTCCCATCGAATTCATCATAAAACATAAGCTTGCTTTTTTAGTTCGACGTTATTCAGAGAGGACCCCATTATTCCCAGTAATAGAAAATAGCTTTCTATAGTCAAATGTTCACCTGTTGCTATTTTAAAATAGTACTAAACTCTTATTTAATCAACAAACTCCTCTTTTATAGAAAATTTAATTAAGCTTAATGGTTTTTTCATCATTATTATTTATTGTAAATAATAATGATAGGAGAAATCATGAAAAATTACCTACCTTCTTTAAAACAAGTAATATTAATTACTTTATTTGCGCTAATGACGCAGTTTATTCAGCCTCTACAGATCACGGATGTTAAATCTTCCATACAAAGTAAAAGAAAAAGACAAACTCCAAAGCTTGAACAGACTCCTTCTGAGGAAGGTAGTTCTTCTAATTTACCGAACGAGGAGCCAAATAAAAAGAGTGAGGAAGAGGAAGAGCAAGAAAGCGCAGAACAACAAAAAAGATCAAAAGCAGGAAAGAAACAAGCAGCTAAAGAAGAAAAGGGAAAAGAGAAAGATAACGAGAATGAGACAGAAGAAATAGGTGCTTCTACTTCAATTACAACTCCAATTCCTGAGACGAACTTAAAAGAGCTGGAGGAGCAGGATGAACTTGCAATTAGAAGATTATTAAACGAAAATCGGGAAGATTTAAAAGAATTTTCAGGAGGGGGGGATTCCATTGCTGCCATAATAAATAATTTAACGCTTCCCTCAACAAGAACCTGGTCAATATATGAAGACAATAACCTGATAGGAATTATGAAGTGGTCCCTATAATTAGGACAGTTTAGCAGCTATATTAAGGATAAATTCATTACACGATTAAGCTGCTAATTTTTGAGTTTTTATAACTTCATTTCCAGCATTAAAAACCCC
>JACVCA010000314.1 GCA_016742295.1 Alphaproteobacteria bacterium
TGGTAAAATAAAACACTTTAGAAGAATCTTCTCCAGGTTTGATAAAACTGCTCAGGTTTTTTTATCATTCTTGCACTTCGTCTCAACTTTTATTTGGTTGAAGTAAATTTTTGTTCACAGAACCTAGTACTTCATGGGTGATGGAGCTAAATTCTACTAAATCTAAGGTGATTACAAAAAAGATTATAGTGGGTTGGGAAGGAAGGTTGCAAAGAAGGATAAAGCAATAGATCAGAAAGAAATCCCCTGTGTAGTAGTTATAATCATCAGCAAAATAAGCTTAAGCTTTTTTTTAACAAGATGAATAGTGGCCTTTAATTATGTGCGTAGCAGAAATCTCTACGCTCCTTAGGTGTAATATAATTATTATGCGTTTTTTATAATATTTAAGGAAATTGGGGATGGTATTGAGGAAACGAACTTACGCAGGGGTGGCTCGATTTTTCAGAGATTTTTTCTTGCAGACTAAACTGATCGCAGTACCATTGGCCAAAACATCAATAGTCATGCGTAGAGGGTTTATTAAGTTATCAATAAAAGACAATATCAGTATGATGGGGCCAGCCGGGACACCAATAGGGATAAGAATTAAGCTAATCATAGCGACTGCAACATCCCCCGAAGCGCCGACAGTGGAAAATGTTGCAAAAACTGATAAAGCTATGATCAAGAAGTATTCATATATATTTAAATTTATCCCATAGAACTGAACAATGAAAATAGCGATAAAGGAAAAATAAATTAGGACTCCAAATCTAAACAAGACCAGCCCAAAAGAAGACATGAATTCAGCAATATCGGGATTAAAGTTGAATGTCTTAATCATTGTATGAGTGAGAGAAGGGATGGCAGCTATGGTGCTATCGGTTACAAAAGCAATTGAAACAGGGCCTAGCAAATTTCTGGTCGTGACCCAATAATTTTTTCCTGAACGCAATTTGATGATCCAAATTAAAATAATGATAATCACGAGTGTGCTTATAGCAAAAATCATAACCAACCATAATAATCCTACAAAAGTTCCATGTTCATTATGGCTAATGCTTTTTGCTACATAAGCAATAAGAGCGATGGGGAAAAACGACTTAAGCTTGTTAAAAACTTTGAGGAATATATGGGACACGGATTCCAGTATTTTCTTAGCTTCTTCTTTATGGGTCGGGGGGATATAATTTAAAGCAAGGCCTATAAGAATTGAGAAGATAACAATTTGAATATTTTTAGACTCATTTAAAGATTCAAAGATATTATCGGGAATCGAGTCACGTAAAAGTTGAGTGAAAGTTTGTTTTATCTGAGGTTCAATAGGTTCAGAAATTGTTCTATTAATACGGGCTGCGTTTTTTTGAAGTTCTATGAGGTTAGTGCTTTTTTCAATATCGATGTATTTTGAGGGATTGGTTGCAGTAGCAATCATCATTCCAACTACACTCATAAACATAAAAATGAAGGAATATGTAGATATGACTCTTAAGCTTTGGTTTTTAAGGCGGCCGAATTTTGAGGCACTAATAGAAATAGAAGAGATAATAATAGGTATGG
>JACVCA010000315.1 GCA_016742295.1 Alphaproteobacteria bacterium
ATTCATAGCCTTAAAGAGTGTATAATTTCCCTGCCTGTGAGCTTCATCAAGGACTTAGCCTAAACGCATACCCTATATAGTAAGTTGGTAATAGGAATATTAAGAAAAAGGGGTTAGAAAAAAGGTAGGAGTGGTTTTGCTCCAAGGATCTTTTGGATCCTACGTCTCCCCGACGTAAAGCCTCCCTATTAAACTTAGGTCGGATGCAAGTCCGACTTTTTTTTTGAACTCCTACCTCATTGGCAAACTTATCATATTAAATTTATGCTTTGCAACAAGTTAATATTTAAAAATTTACTAAAATTATAACTTTATAACTCTCTCCTTTAATATATGTCTTCTGTTACCTTTTGCAGGATATTTCCGTGTATAATAAAAGAAAAAAGGTGTAATATACTTTTCAAAAGTTTATATACTTCAAAAAAATTCTTTAAAAACAGGTAGAAGAAGGAAAGCATATTGAGTCATTCAAAAGGCTTGGTTGAAGAAACCTTTACGCGTTTGCCCTATTTTGATTGGGATAAGGCAAAATACTTTTACTATATTGCCAAACTAGGAAGTCTTTCAGAAGCGGGGAAGTTTTTAAATATTTCTCAGCCAAGTTTGAGTCGGAAAATAAGCATTTTAGAAGATCATTTGAAGTGTAAGCTATTTACGCGCACTCCCAAAGGCCTTGATCTTACCCGCAAAGGTGAAGAGCTATTTACCATTATCGAACGGACATTTTTAGAGCTCAAAGGCTTTAGCTATAATGCTGCTGTTAGTATAGATAACGGCCAAAAGCGTAAAATTAGAATTGCTACTACACATGCTATGGCTGCTTATATCTTTAATGATCTTATTCTGGAGTATAATAAATTTCACCCAAATTTCATCTTTGAGCTAATTGGAGATGATCACTTAATTGACATAATTTTTAATGATGTAGATATTGCCATTTGTCCTATTGATGTAAGTGTAAAAACTATATCGAATGAGCCAGGGATTCAACGTGAGTATTTATGTAGTATAGAAAAGAAATTGTATGCCAGCAATGAATATTTAAAAGAGTATGGAGAACCGACAAGAGTTGAAGATTTGAAATATCACCGTCTTATTGCATTTAGTCATCCTGAAAAACACCCTTATGCAAACATAAATTGGATTTTAAAATTAGGCCTACCTGAGGGAGAATTGAATGAACCTATTTATACTTCTAATTCAGTTGAGTGTATGATTGAGGCAGCAAAAAAAGGTATAGGAATTGTGGGTAGTTATGAAGAGATGAGAATTATTAAAGAATCTAAATTAAAAAATATATTACCAAACATTACAGATAAAAAGCTGAAACAATATTTAATTTATCCTAATTATCTTATTAAAGATCCTGATATTTTAGAATTAAAAAATTATTTACATATGAAATTAACCAAATAGACCCACTAAATGAGCAACAATAAACTCGTTAGTAAACTGACCAAAAACTAAAAGCTGCTAATGCATTATTAAAAATTTTGGTACATCAACCATAACTCCAAGTTCTAGTTGGTTTCACTAAGAT
>JACVCA010000031.1 GCA_016742295.1 Alphaproteobacteria bacterium
TTGAAGATCTTAGGCTTCATCTACTGGATTCAATCAAGCAATGTTCAACCTTGATTTAGAGTAGCTCTTATTTTAAAAATATATCATAATTATTTGATTTAACTAGTAATTATTTGAAAATTCTCTAGAATTTTTACTGCACATAATTAGCTAGCCTTATCTTATTCTCTATCCAAACTGCAAAATATACTTTGCTTTTCGCTACGCTTGGTTTGAAAGAAAGAGCTTGGGGATTATAATTTCTTAGGAATAGATTCTTATGTCTTTCATAAAAAGTTTAAATATAGATATGGTTGATTGAAAGATAATTAATTTTTCAACTATTTTATTATAAAGAGGAAGCCCTATAATTATAATGCTAAAAGTTGATTTAAATTTTAAAAAGGAGAATCAAAATGCGCTTACGTTACAGAAGAGGATTAAAAATGCGCTTACGCTACGTGGCTATAATTATAGGAGTCACAACTTTTGCTTGCTTTACTTTGCCCGCTTTCACAACAGGCACATCTCCAAGCGACCGTGAAATTGAGCAGCTCAGAAAAACCTTGGCCACTGAACAAGCGAAAACTCAAGAAATTACTGAAGAGGTAGCCAAAAAAAAGGAAGCTCAACAGCTTGCACAAAAAATTATGGAAGAGCGCCAAAAGCAGCAGCGAGCAGCCTCCCAGGCTCCTCAACTAGAAGAATTTAAAAAATAACATGGAATTGAAAAAGACCTAAAAAGATTGAAAAATGGCCTAACAAGCATCACATATAAATTTACGCTTATAACCTTTATGTAAGTTATTTTAAGATCTTTAAGCTTCATTTTTTCGTTTTATTAAGGATCCCTTCTAACATATGAATTTTAAGAGAAGGGATCTTATAATAAAACACTAGCATGTGCGCCATAAACCCTATCAATATTGTCAATATAACGGCAAACAATATTAAATCTGGATCAATTTTTTCGACTTGATTGCTAAGGAAGAGAGAAAGACCTGCCCCACAAAAGAGAGGAATTTCAGCATAGGTGTATTCACTGCCAAACACACGGCTTCCAAGGAGAAGATCACGTATGGCTCCTCCTCCAACGCCTGTCATAACAGCAAAAAACGGCCCCCACAACCATAATGGCTCTGTTTTCCCCATAACAGCCACAAGCACTCCAATCACAGTAAATGCAGATGTACCTAAAGCATCAAAATAAATAATCAAAGTATTTAGATTTTTTTCACTGCGTCCGATTTTATCCAACCACACGTGTTTAAAACGGTTTTGGAAAATATCATAAAGATTGATCAAAAACAGGACCAGCCCGAAAGAACATAAGACTATAAAAATATAGCGAGGAGTCGTAAGCACGCCAACCGGATAACGGTTGACCATAAGATCACGGACAAGGCCCCCACCAAAAGCAGGGACAATCGCAATCCCAAGCGCTGCTACCACAGTATATTTTTCTCGCTCTGCAATAATCATACCCGAAACTACAAATGCAAGAAGCGCGCATACTTCAATCCAGCCAAACCAAGGCCTATCTATGGTTTGCATCAGAAGGATTGGAAGAATATATTCTTGCGAAATAAGACGGTGTACCCCGGATGCTCGCATTTCTTTAATTGCTTGATTTACTTTAGCAACAAATCCGGGAGGAGTTGACTTTTTGCTGATTAAAAAACCAATTGGAGTACTAATCCCAAGTAAGCGTTCCTCAACGTTCTTATTTTGACCTGTACGCCAGATCAAAGTTGCGCCTACAAGACGATCCGTAATAAAGCCGTCAACCTTGCCGGAAAGAAGATTGTTTAAACTATCACTATCAAATTTACCTTTGACAATTTGGTGGGCGTATCGGGGATCATGAATAAAATCATTTATAAGATCAGATGCATAAACAAAGCCATCCATAACCCCTAAAACAAAGCCAGTGTCTTTTATTTTCTTAATAAAATCAGCCACATTTTTAAACTTAAAATTAGAACCATAACGAACATAAAGAGCATTTTCTTCCCATCTCCAGGGATCAGAAAAATAAGCCCATTGTTCTCGCTCTTTTGTTTTGGTAGCTGACGAAGCCATCTGCCTCTTACCTGACTTGACATCTTCAAGAAACTGCTTCCAAGGTACAAAACTAAACTCTGGTGTGTATTGAATATGTTTTAAAACAGCTTCGAGCATTTTAATATCAAGGCCAGTTAGGACGTCAATTCCATGACTTTTTTCAAGACTCATATAAGGCTCAAATGGGTACCAACCGGTCTTGATCGTGGGAAGTTCTGCTTGTAAGTCATTGGATACACTACAAAAAGTAAATAAAGATACAAAAAGAAGTTTGATTAAACTCATCATAATTGGTTTCTCTAAATTTATACCTAGGGTATAGGTGTGGTTAAAGAAATATACCAATTATCATGGGTGGTTATAGTTAATATCTGTTTAATAAAATAAAAATATATCCATACGGAACACTAAAAAAATTAAAATTTTACAAGAGCCCCAAACATAGCAGCCTTAACTTGACCAAAATTGTTTCCAGGCCGTTTCAAATCAAAACAGCGGAGTGTAAAATAAACTTCCGCTGCAACTTCATCAAGATTTTGTACCGCCATAAAACTATAAGTTGTAATCTTATCATGAGCAGCGGTTGTTTTACGCATTTGTCCATAATCAACTGCAAAAGCAGTTACACCTGTATTGAACCATTTAAATTGATAGCCCAATTTTCCGTGTGCCAAGCTTGCATTGAATGCTTTAGGACGCTTACCATCTCGCGTTCCAAGGGCACCCCCAACACTGATGCCGGAAGAAAATAATACTGAGGCTGACCCGTTGTATTGATCATAAACGCCGCGTTTTTTGCCAGCTGAAACAGCCGCTTGAACTTGAGTTTTTCCAAATTCACCTGCAAAATTAATTGCTCCGTCACCTGAATCACCATCCGTATGACTAATAGAGGCTGTAAACCCTTGAAAAGGAGGGGTATCATAACGAATGCGATCTGCACGAACAACTCCATCCATACCGTCCCATGCATTAATAACTTTAGGGCCTTTAAGGCTAGGTATGTTTCGATCACGGAAGGTAACCCCCCCTTGAACATCTTCTACAGTTGCACCTGCACCCACATTTGATGTTCCTGATAAATCAACCTCATTCGTATATGCAGACGCAACATCTCCTTGCCCAATCCATAATTTTCCGAACTTCTTGCTGTCGGCATAAATTTCAATCTTACGTTCTGTAAAAGTAACATTTTGATTGCCAGAAAGTTGAGTGCCGATGTCAATTTCATCAGTGCCATTTGATCTAATTTGAGTTTCAATAGTTGTTCCAAGCGTCAAATCTTCACTGTATTTTCCTGTCCCATCTATGCGAAAACGTGAAGGAGCAACATCATTTTCAACATGGAAAATCTTCGAATTTTGGTCGTTATCAGCCCAGAGAACAGCGCGGTTTAACTGACCACTGAGCGATACCTGAACTTTGTCATTACCAGATTTTACCTTCTTAGGGATGTGCGCAAGAATCGTGGATTCATTTTGAGATTCTAGGGGTGTAGGGGCAGGAGTTGCATTTTTAATTGCAGCAGTTTTTAAAGCCACAGGTTCAGAAGTTTTAGAGGCTCGCGTTACTTGTTCGAGACGACCTTCAAGCTGATTTACTCGTCTCATCAACAGCTCAACTTGGGCTCTTAGAGCCTTGACTTCCTCCGCATATACCGCTTCACAGGCAATGCTCGTCCCCATAAAGAAGAGAAAAGCACTTGAGAATACATGAGAATGATTTAGAATTTTCATATTGCGTCCTTTGAAACAGGATTCTTTTTAATCAGAAAATTAATTAGATATTACAGAACAACCAAGTAAAGTCAAACCTATTTGCGAGTCAGTTTATTATTAATCGCTCTTGACTTCTTTTGATACGTGCTTCGCACGGGAGCCCCCTGATAGAGGATAAATTTTCCTTTCTCTCCTGATAGGAGCCCTGGACCAGACTTAAGATCACCCCTTGATTTAAACTCTTTGGGCTTAAATTCACCTGCATTACATCCTGAAAGAAAGATAAAAACGGAGAGTTTTATAAAAATATTTATCATTTTGGGAGCCTTTTGACATTGTTACTTTAAATCTAGGGCAGAAAGCTTTATCAAAAGTGGAGGCCGGGATCGGAATTGAACCGACATACAAGGATTTGCAGTCCTCTGCATAACCACTCTGCCACCCGGCCTTGAATGCAACTTTATATGCATTTATATCCTGCTTCTAATAGAGGTCAATCATAATATCAATCGAAAGTTAATAAATGCTTATGATGTTTCTTTTTCCTCCATTTTCTTACGTATGTAAATAAATAAAGCAATAGCACCGATAATCCCAAGCAAGCCCATTGCAATATACTTTTGGTAAATATTCAGATTTTTAAGAAAGTAAGTAATGTTATCAGCAAAGAAATACCCCAGCACATAGCCGGCACAACAGCTAATGATAGCCCAAATTGCGGCAGCAACAAAATTTAAGATAACAAAACGTCGAATTGCCACACCGCTGGCACCGATGACAATTGGGCTCAAAGTGCGGATACCATAGATAAAGCGAAAACTTAAAATAAAAAGAGTTGAGTGCTTATGGAGGTGATAAAAAGCTCTTTGAGAACGTTCTTTTAGCCGGGGTCGTCTTTCAATAAACGCAGGCCCATAATGACGCCCTAAAAAGAACAGTAATTGATCAGCAAAAAGAGAGCCCGCAAAAGAAACCAGAATAAGCAAAGGAAGCGATAAATAATCCTGATAGGATAAAAACCCTGCCGTTAGAACAATCGATTCTCCTTCAACAAATGATCCAAATAGGACAATAAGATACCGCACCCAGAGAGGAATGCTAATTAAATACCCTTGTATATCTGCCAGAAAATCTTCCAATTTCACCTCTTAAGTCATCATAGATCATAAACATTAAGCTATTTTGAGCTTTTTAAAAACCTTTTATCTTGCTATGCTTAAAAGAAAAATAACTGTTGCACCATGCTAAAACCTTTATGGATTCCTTCAACCGAACGCATTCAAAATGCACGCATGACAGCATTTATGAAACAAGCTGCGAAAGAATGGTCTATTACGTTTAAGGATTACCCTACTCTTTATCAGTGGTCAATCACCGAGCCCGAAAAATTTTGGTTAACAGTCTGGTCATTTTGTAATGTCATTGCTGAATCTCGGGGAGATATCGTCCTTAAACGGGGAACTCAATTTGAAGAAGCTAGATTTTTCCCTGATGCACATCTCAATTATGCTGAAAATCTTCTTAGACGCCGAGATAATGAAGCTGCTATTATCTTCTGGGGTGAGGATAAAGTAAAATTATCACTCACCTATGCAGAGCTTTATCACCAGGTTAGCGAGCAAGCAGCTGCACTTAAGCAGGTTGGCGTCCAAAGAGGCGACCGGGTCGCTGGTCTTGCCCCCAATCGTCCGGAGGCTATTATCGCCATGCTTGCAACTGCCAGTCTAGGTGCAGTTTGGTGTTCATGTTCGCCAGATTTTGGTATCCAAGGCATTTTAGACCGCTTTCAACAAATTGAACCTAAGATTCTTTATTGTGCCAATGGGTACTATTATCAGGGAAAGCAATTTAATATCCACGATAAAGTAGCTGAAGTGGTTAAAAATCTTCCTAGTTTAACGCAAACAATTATATTTTCTTATATTCCTGAACCCACTGAAATTAAAGGAATTTTAAAATCCATAAGTTGGGCAGATTTTGCTTCTCTAGGGAAAGATATACCTCTCGTATTTGAGCAACTTCCCTTTAACAGCCCGCTGTTCATCATGTTTTCTTCAGGAACGACTGGAATCCCAAAATGTATTGTTCACGGGGTTGGAGGCACTCTGCTTGAACATTTGAAAGAACATCAACTCCATTGTGACATTCAACCCTCTGATCGGGTATTTTATTTTACAACTTGCGGCTGGATGATGTGGAATTGGCAAGTTTCAGCGCTAGCATCAGGAGCAACACTTTTGCTTTATGATGGCTCCCCTCTATATCCAAGCGGCAATATTTTATTTGATTACGCAGAAGCTGAAAAGATGACGCTACTCGGCACCTCTGCAAAATTTATTGATACCATTGCTAAAGCAGGATTAAAACCGATTAAGACCCACCATCTTTCGTCATTAAAGATGATAACTTCTACCGGCTCGCCCCTCGCTCCCGCATCATTTGATTTCACTTATCAATGTATTGCTCAAGATATCTGTCTAGCTTCAATTTCAGGAGGCACTGATATTATTGGTTGCTTTGCCTTGGGTAATCCTATTGCTCCTGTGTGGAGAGGTGAACTTCAAACTCGAAGTTTAGGGCTTGCAGTTGAGGTTTTCGATGATGAAGGCAATTCTATCACCCAACAAAAGGGCGAGCTGGTGTGTACAGCCCCCTTCCCTTCAATGCCCCTAGGTTTTTGGAATGACCCCCAAGGAGCACGTTATCATAAAGCTTATTTCAACCGCTTTACTAATGTCTGGCACCATGGTGATTTCATTGAATTAACTAGAAATGATGGCCTTATCATCCATGGTCGCTCAGATGCAATTTTAAATCCAGGCGGCGTACGTATTGGTACCGCCGAGATTTACCGTCAAGTTGAACAAATACCGGAAGTTCTTGAAAGTATGGCCGTTGGGCAAGAATGGAAAGGTGACCTGCGAGTGATTTTATTTGTTGTTTTAAGGTCGAATTATCAGCTAACAAATGAACTTAAAGAACGTATTAACCTGCAAATTCGTACAAATACGACGCCCCGTCATATACCCGAAAAAATAATCCAAGTCAAAGATATACCACGCACAGTAAACGGTAAAATCGTCGAGCTTGCTGTACGAGAGATTATTAATCACCGGAAAGTCAACAATATAGAATCGATTGCTAACCCTGAGGCTCTAAAATTATTTGAAGGGTTACAAGAACTGGAATTTTAAAGTTTCTTCCTGCAGTAATGCGAATATTTCTGTACCCTGTTATCACTATCTCCACTTTAACCCTCATTGTACTCTCCCTTGCCTTTCCCAAGCAGATATAGACGGCGCCAGAGAAAATGGAGAATTGTGACCATAGCCTGTCGAAATAACACAAAAGAGCGTATTCATCTTTCTTAATTTAAATTTGCTTTTAAGGGAATTTTAATAATTTTGGGGAGATAATTCATAGATGATAGAGCAGGAGATAATTCATAGATGATAGATCAAAAGGAATCTAAAAAATGAAAAATCTATCCATTACGATTATGTTTGCGTTACTACTCACTTTAATAAGCTACCATTCAGCCACGGTAGTTCAAGTATTGTCACATATAATTCATTAGACGTCTGCCTAACTATTGCATTTTGTTCCCTCGCCATCACCAAAGAAGCTTCGGCAATGCTCAAACGCTATGTATTGACTATTCCTTGCAGTTCCTTTTCTCAGCTCTAAATCAACATTTTTGAGTAAGCAAGGAGCTTATTAAGTTACAGAAAATTAAAATCAGCTTGAAAGTGTGAATATTTCATAACCGGTCCGGGTGACACCCAGGCTATGCTCAAATTGGGCAGACAGTGAGCGATCACGAGTTACAGCCGTCCAACCATCTCCTAAGATTTTGACCTGATAATTCCCTACATTAACCATCGGCTCAATGGTAAAGAACATTCCTTCTTCTAAAACCATCCCCGTTCCTGCTTTTCCGTAATGCAAAATATTGGGTTCATCATGAAAGACACGCCCCAATCCATGACCACAAAAATCCCGAACTACTGAAAAGCGTTGTGATTCAGCAAAAGTTTGAATTGCATGACCAATATCACCTAAGGTTGCCCCAGGTCTTACAACTTCAATGCCTCGCATCATCGCTTCATAAGTTGTATCAATAAGTTTACGGGCAAGAATTCCAATCTTCCCGACCGCAAAAGTACGGCTTGTATCTCCATACCAACCATCTAAAATAACGGTCACGTCGATATTAATAATATCGCCTTCTGCAAGGATTTTTGTATCACTTGGAATCCCATGACATACTACATGATTGATAGAAGTGCAGATAGATTTCGGAAATCCACGGTAATTTAAAGGTGCAGGAATTGCCCCATGGGACACAATAAACTGATGACAAAGCCTATCGAGCTCTCCTGTTGAAATGCCTGGTTTTACATATAGGGAAATATAATCCAATGTTTGAGCCGCCAACCTACCAGCCTTCCGCATGCCTTCGAAATCTGTCAATTCATGGATTTTAATCCCATGCGCTGGATTGTGGGGGGTTCCATGATCATGATCGCAACATTCACCATCATGCTGATGGGGGTGGGAATGGGGAAGGGTTAGCATCATAATCAGTCTACCTATTTTAACTTAAGCGAGTCGAAATTTCGATCCCTGAGAGTTGCACATTGCATTGATAACATATGCTTTCAACCCCATTATTGCAAGCTTCACGCGCAGCTTGTGCATACAATGGATCTAGGTCTTCCGCTATAGAAAATCCCAAGCAATCGTTACGTTGAACAATATACAGCAAGATGGCCCGAGCCCCATTTTCTACCATCCGCGCAAGCTCGTTTAAATGTTTAGTACCCCGTTCTGTTACACAGTCAGGAAATTGAGCCTGCTGCTCTCGTTTTAAGTGCACATTTTTTACTTCCAGGTAACAAGGAGCAACCCCAGCACCTTCAAGTAAGAAATCGATCCGAGAATTTGTACCATATTTAACTTCTTTGCGTACGAGTTCATAGGCACTCAAGTCTGGAATCAGTTTCTTTTCCAAAGCTTCCGCAACCAAAAGATTCGGCAGTGAAGTATTAATGCCGACTTTTATCCCTTCAGTTTCTACAATCTCCCAACTGTAGGCTAGTTTTCGTTTACTACCTTCTGGAGCTTGAGAAAGCCAAGCAGTAGAGCCAGGTAAGGCAATGCCCAGCATCGCACCAGGATTGGCACAATGTGCAGTGACTTCATGCCCGTCTTCAAGCATCATATCAGCTAGGAAACGTTTATAGCGTCTTATTAAGGTGGCTTTAATTAAGGGCTTAGAAAATTTCATGGTTGATGCTAACCTTTAAGAAATTATTGAAAGGTGGAATACATGTCTAACCAAGGAAACTCTACATTGCAACCCACTGCTGCACTGATTGTGATTGGTAATGAAATCTTATCAGGGCGTACTCAAGATCAGAATGTAGCGTTTATTGCCCAGAAGCTCAATAACCTCGGAATTATTTTAACTGAAGTTAGTATTATTCCTGATATTGAAGAAATAATTATTCAAAAAATCCAAATCCTTAGCAAAAGTTATAGTTATGTTTTTACAACGGGAGGCATTGGCCCCACTCATGATGACATTACTATTCAGAGTGTTGCAAAAGCTTTTCATGTTCCCTTAGAGCTTAATCAAAGCATCGCAAAAGTTCTTGAAGATGAGTGTCATTCTCGGGGCATACCCCTTAATGAAGCACGTTTAAAAATGGCTTTAGTTCCAAAAGGTGCCAAATTAATTCCAAATTCCGTCACTCATATTCCTGGAGTATCTCTCGAAAATGTCTATGTCTTTGCAGGAATTCCAATCATTATGCGCGCTATGTTTGAAGAGATTATCCCCTTATTAAACCATGGTTCTCCTATCAAGTCTCAAACCATTCAAGGTTATGCAAGAGAAGGAGATCTAGCCGCGGGATTAACCCAAATTCAGCAAACCTATCCCCAAGTAGATATTGGAAGTTATCCGGTTTCCTCCGATGACGTACATAGTGTCAGCATTGTAGTAAGAGGTACTGATGAAAAAATTATTGCCTCAGCTACTAAGGAGGTTATCGACCTCATGCGTCAATATGGTGGTGAGCCTCTATTAGGTTCTGTGAACAAAAATTTACTTCAACCAAATAAAAGTTGAGACGAAGTGCAAGAATGATAAAAAAACCTGAGCAGTTTTATCAAACCTGGAGAAGATTCTTCTAAAGTGTTTTATTTTACCAA
>JACVCA010000316.1 GCA_016742295.1 Alphaproteobacteria bacterium
GTGCTAGCCGCTCTGCATTTAGCCATATGGCCCCACTGCCAGTTTTACCCATCTTTTGGCCGTCAGCCGTAGTAATTAAGGGAGAGGTCAAACCGAAAACTTCGCGTTGCTCAATCCGACGAGTAAGTTCGATACCATTTATAATATTGCCCCATTGATCAGAGCCGCCAAGCTGCAGACTACACCCATAAGTTCTTGAGAGCTCAAGGAAATCAAATCCTTGCAATATCATATAATTAAATTCTAAAAAGCTCATGTTTTGCTCTCGCTCTAAGCGCAGTTTCACGCTATCAAATGTAAGCATTCGATTGATGGAAAAATATTGTCCATAATCTCGCAGAAATTCGAGATAATTGAATTTACAAAGCCAGTCTGTATTATTGAGCAAAAGAGCATTTGTAGGACTGCCATCAAAATGCAAATAGCGCCGAAAAATAGGTTGAATTGAATTTATATTCTTTTCAATATCGTCTTTTTCCAAAAGCGGTCGAGCAGAATCACGCCAAGAGGGGTCGCCAATTAAACTTGTAGCTCCTCCCATCAAAACAATGGGTCTATGTCCTGTTTGCTGCAACCATTTTAGTTGCATTATTTGGACCATATGCCCAACATGAAGACTATCTGCGGTTGCATCGAAGCCGCTATATCCTGTGACGCACCCTTGGCTCAAAAGCGCATCCAAGCCCTGGACATCAGTGCCTTGGTGAATGAAACCACGCTCTGAAAGAATATTGATGAAATCAGATTTATAACTTGTCATAATAGTATCCATAGCCACTTTTAAGGTCCAAGCCTATCATATTTATTTAAAGAGGGAAGAGCCAAAAGTAAGCTATTGAAGAAACATAGGTAGCAGGTTTTAGAGTATTTAAGTTGCTTCGTTCAAATTTACATGTTTACACTATAAAGCTGCTCGGACGTTAACCCCCAAATCTCTTCCAAACGCTCTTCACGATCATAGCGATACACGTTGTAGCTTAGAGGATTTTTTTTATAGTATTGTTGATGATGTTCTTCAGCAGGATAAAATGTTGAAGCAGCAATAATATCCGTGACAGCAGGTCGTTTTAAAACGACTTCAATAGCTTTCTTAGAAATAATAGCTTTTTTGTGTTGAAAATCATTTTGGTAAAAAATGGCAGCTCGATAAGAGGGCCCTTTATCCCCAAATTGCCCTCTATCATCAAAAGGATCAATATTGTGCCAAAAAACTTCAAGTAATTGATTATAAATTGTTTTTTGAGGATTAAAGATAATTTTTACGGCTTCATAATAGTTAGTCTCACCTGTACTTACTTGTTCGTAAGTTGGATTTTCAATTCTCCCCCCTGTATATCCAGAAATGACTTTAACTACACCCGGAACTTCATCGAAATTAGATTCCATGCACCAAAAACAACCACCTGCTAAAAGCGCAATTTCATTTTTTTCATTATTCATTCTATTTCCTCTCGCGAAACCTAAAGAAAGGCACACAGCTTTTAGCAGTCAAAATAATTAAAGTATAATAAACTTAACATTTGTTT
>JACVCA010000032.1 GCA_016742295.1 Alphaproteobacteria bacterium
GTCTAGTACACGGGAAGAGGATAATACCTGACTGTAAAGTGAGATCTCTTCCCCTTGCTTATTATAGGGGGAAGGCCAATCGAATGCAAATTTATGGGAAGCTGTAAAGTTTTGCAAACTATTGCCTTAAGCTTAAAAATATTTGAGGATATTCTCTCGCTAAATTGTTCTTGCGTTGCTCTTCTAAGGCTTTATAAAGATCTAAAGCTTTTTTATCTAAAGAAGTAAGATTGGCAAAAAATACCTGCCGTTCTTTTAGAAACTCCTTTGCAGATATTATTCCCTCAAGTTTAGCGAAAAGGGGGGTTTTGCTTTCAGCAAGATCAGATTGAGATTTATTATAGTAGTCAAGCTGTCCTCTTACTTCGACTTCTTTCCTTAATAACTTTTCCCATTGTTGAACATGTCTTAAAGGTTGGGTCACTTCAAAAAATTGCTGCGTATATTGTGAAGCTGAGCGAGGTAAGAACTCTCCTTTAAAATGAGAATATAGATTATTTAATTCTAAAGCCTTTTCTATATGATCACATTGTTGCCATATAGTATCTACTTTTTCTTTACTATCTCCAATAACATAATAGGGATTACCACTAGAACCGCCGCCAAATTGGGTCACTTTTAAGTAAAATGTAGAACCTGATAAAGTGTACTTTCTTGTTTCGTGCATATCAGGTTTAGGGTAGTCCAGTTTATGATGAATATGACCAGCGTTTACATGATTAAAAGCTAGGAAGGGATGAAGACATAATTTTAAGTAGGTTTCTTTTAATTGTGTTAGTGCCTCAGCAACCTCCTGTACATTTGTAGATTTCAGTAAACGTTCTTGGTCATCTAGAATTTGCTCTTTCTCAGCTAAAAAGTGCTGCCTTTTAGTAGCATAGTGTATAATTTCATTCAAAGTTAGTTCAAAAGCATCATACGCAGCTTTCTCAGAGGCATTAAAAGAATTAATTATACTTGTAAAATGAGAAGAACTAGAGCTAGCTCTCTCTTCTTCAATTTTTTGACTGGAGGAGGTGATAAGAGGGATTTCCGTGCTACGAGGAAGAGAGGTTTTAACTTGTATTGGATGCTCAGCTTTATCATTACTTGCTTGGGCAGAAAAGATTAAACTCGTACTAAAAAAAGCAATGAAGAATTTATACATGTGTTCCTCCCTGATACTTTTATCTGAATTTTATTAGTAGTAAGATTGAGTTTACCTAAAAGATTTTATTTTAACAATTTATATTTAAAAACATTCTAGACTGTTTCCTCATCTTAACCTATAGGACAATACTATTAACATTTATAAGATGATTTTAGCTCTTTTAATATTTTACTTATATAATTAATCTTTGCTTGTTCGGTCCCTTGAAAATCACGATAGGAGATACGAATAACTTTCCAACCTAATTCATGCAATATCCTATCACGTAGTCTGTCTTGTGATTTTCGGATATGAGTATTGTTAATTGTTCTTATAAAATGATGAATTCCGTCTACTTCAATAATCATTCTTCTTGATGGAATTGCAATATCCACACAGCTATACAAATCTTCTATCCAGTATTCTGATTCAAATTCAATTTCAGGGAAAATTTGTTGAATATAATTCATTACTTCTGATTGGAAAGAAGAGATAGGAGTGGGCTGATTTAAAATAAAGCTTTTGAGTCTAATTGAATGGGGACAATCTACCTTATAATGCCTTGCAACCAAGTATAAGAGATGAGCATTCTTCGGATCCGTGTCTGCCATGATATCAAGCTGCGAGCATTCCATTTTAAGCTTTATAAGAAATTCTTCACATAGATCTTGTTCAAGTAAAGCTAGCGCATATAAACCTACAGCCAGGCTCTGAGTGGGAAAATCTTTAAGTTTAGCAAGACTGTGCTCAGTCCATTGATAAAGAAATTCTTTAGGAGGTTTAATACCTAAACAAGCAATCGCGTACAAAGCACTAGAAAGCCCATGAGGTGTAAAATCTCCCAAATGTATTTGTGTACACTTATACCACTTTTCTAAGAAAGAAACGGGAGGTTGACGAGCTAAAAGACTTAAACCATAAAGGCTATTAGTAAGGCGTTGCTCATTAAAATCTTCGAGCTTTGGATATGCTGATTGAAACCAAGCTTCAAAAAAGCTTAGGGGAATCTTTCTTGTGTTACCCAAAATTTTACCAAGTTCTAAGATAAGACTCGCTAAATGCTCAGGAGTAAAGTTAGAAAGCTTAACTTCTGATACTTTAAACATCTTATGCAGAAAATCTTTAAATTTCTCTTTGTTTGCAAGATTTCTCGTTTCAAACAGCCCATGGATACTCCCAGAAAAATCTTCTCCTTCGAATGTTCTAAGGTTACCTTTAGCCGCATCCAGCCAATTATTGATAAGGCTTTCACGTAAGTCTGCGGATAATTGCGTATAAATTGAAGTATCAGGAAATTTATAAATAAAATCTGACAGCTCTTGTGGGGTACATGAAGAAAAAAATCCCTGCCTATTAAATTGCTCAATCTCAACGATAGATAAAAGATGAGCATTTCCCTTTATGAAGGCTTGTAAGAGTAATTTGGTATATTTCTTTTCAACAAAAGTGCCTTTGAGTTTCCTTAAACAATCAAAGCTTTTTGATAATTGGCGTTCTGCAAATTCATTATATTTATTATAAGCAACGTCTAGCCAAGCATTTAAATATTGGTGCTTTAGTCTTTTTAATAATTTTTCATAAGCTGCAGTATCAGGAAAGCGATCAATAAAATCTAATAATTCTTGGGGAGTATATAAAGAAAAAAGTTCGCGAAGGTTAACTCGCGTAAAATCGCGAGTAGGTACAGAATTAAAATTACTTTCCTTCAATGCATGTTTTATTTCATTATCCCATTTCTGACATCGAATTCGAGCCATTTTTATGGCAAATATGTTGCTTTCTTGAAGAATCCTACTTCCTTTTAAGCCAATATCATTATCTGACAAATCAAGTCTATTTAAGGTAATGAAGTTGCTAGTAGCCAACATTCTTGCTCCTTCATCTTCAATCTTGTTTTCTTCTAATCTTAAATTATTGAGCACAGGGAAATGTTCTGCTCCTTTTACTAAATCTTTAACCCCTACATCTGTAATGGCATTGTTACTTAAAGCAAGGACATTTAAGGCAGGAAATTTACTGCTTACTAAGGCTTCAATTCCTTTATCTTGAAGATCATTCCGACTTAAATTTAAATATGTTAAAGCTGGGAAATTACTTGCTGATATTGCGCTTATTCCTTCCGCACCAATATTATTTTGATCTAAATTTAACCATGTTAAATTTGGAAAATAACCTACCAATGCTTTAAATCCTTCAGCCCCAAGGTTAGTTTCTCTTAAACTTAAAGCTGTTAAAGCAGGAAATTTCATTTCTCGTAATAGCCAAGCACCCTCATCTCCAATTTTATTTTTGTAGAGATAAAGTATGGAAAGAGTCTTTAAAGATATTGATTTAAGAGCCTGAAGACCCATAGCATCAAGACAACAATTTTCTAAATTGAGAGCTGTAAGATTAGAAGGGCTTTGCTTCAACCAGATGTTGTTAAAATCCTCATTTCCCACTTCACTATTTAATAGATTTAATGATTTAAAGTCAGCAGAAAACCCCTTGAATGATTTCTCATTAGGAAGCATAAAGCTTTTAATTCTCTCTTCGTATTTGATAAATATTGCTTCATTAAATTCTAGTTGTTTATTAAAGAGCAAGTCGGTAGGAGAGGGAGTTACAGTCCTATATAAATTCTTAGAATGATCATCATTTTTAAGAAGATTAATGACCTGATTCTGATAACCATGGGGCTCTTCATTAAAAATACATAAGTAGCGAGCATGGCGTTTCCATACTGCTGGATCTTCAGCAACTTCTTTCCATTGCTTGCAAACTAGCATCATTTTTGAGAGCTCATTAGGAGATAAAAAACTAAAGAGATAAAGAACACACTCACTGTTTAAACTTAGAATATTGGAGTTTATATGCTCCGTCAAAGGAGAAGCTAAGTCTATCCTCAAGGCACATGCTTCAGGATGTCCTTGAAGGACGGCCTTTTGTATCCAGATTTTACCTTGGGCTTGATCCTCTGTGTTATTGCTACTATTAAGCTTTATCCCTAAATAATATTGAGCTGAAGGATCACCATTTAAAGCTGCAAATTTTCTTGCTTGCTTATAAGCAAGTTGTGATACTAACTTAAAAATCGAAAGATTGACGCCTTGGCTTAAAATATGCTCTATGACTTCATCATTAAGATCTTGCCAGGTATAGTTGGATGACAGGCGCTCTTGTAGTGAAGGCTCTTCAATTGTGCTTAAGGCTTGTAGCGATAAGTCTCTTAAGGAAGATAACCTAGAGCCTGAGTTGCTGCTTTGAGAAGGAACCATATCAGATTCACTTTCCCTCATAATAGAGGAAAAAGAAATCTGGCAATAAAGCCCGGAAACTGCTGCTAAATAGGCTAACCTTCGTAAACACGAAGCTAATTTAATAATAAGATTCATATCTCTACACCTGTGCTTTTCTTTTTTAGTTGTATCGTAGCTTCATCATAAGCCAAATTCCTGAAGCTCAATTTATTATTAAAGCGAATACTGAGCAATTATATTCATGGGTAGAATTTAAGCATCCCTTTTATTGGAGTTAGACGCAAACTACATAGCTATCAATTGATAATGATACGCTTGAGTCAGCCTGATAGAAATTAGAAACTTGAAAGAAAGGGGCTACCATTAAGAATAAAGCTAACGAATGAGAATGGTTCATTTCTTTGCTCCCGCTTCCAATTATTAATGTTCTTAATTCTTAACAAACGAGCCTACATGATGTTGTCAAAACGTCAAGCTATTTAACTGCTGGTGCAAAGTAAGAAGACTCACTTTTTAACACAATTTTTAGATATAATAGTTTCGTTAAAGTGTTAGTAAAGATTGAAAATATTATATTTATTACCTGATTCTTGATAAAAAACCCCTCTATTATTTTGATTTAATGCTTTATAGAAATTACTTTGGCAAATACACATGAGTAAAGCCAATGAGAGCCGCTAGATTTTATTGCTAAGATCTTAAAAAGTTAAATAACTTGACGTTCTTTCAACAGACTATATGATAATTTGCAAAATTAGATCAATATATCATAATTTATAAGAAGAAGGAAAGAAATGCAATATCGCTATCTATTAGCTTTTTTCTTACAGATATACCTAGCGCCTCAGATATTTTCTTCTGACCATTCAGAAGAAAGCCATCCCCTACTTAGCTACTCTCAACCAACATTAAGATTAGAGATTACAATTGGAGAGTTAGCGGAGGAAATTCTCTTGAATATATTTTCCTCTCTTAACCAAGCCGACATTGTGCCAGTTATGCTTACTTGCAAGAGATGGCAAAGCCTAATGGACGATAATCAACTTTGGAGACATTATGCTAAGAGAGCTTTGCTTATTATGCATGATGAAATCTATGTACCTGAGAGAGATTATAAAAAGCTTGTGAAATACCATTGTACTCCTTCTTTTACAGATTTAGGAACTTTAAAAGGGGGGGAGAATTGGGAATATCGGACTCAAGGAATGAATTTTGATGGATCGGTAATTCTAGGTAAGGGCTTTATATGGACTCTTGAGAGAGGTATGCGATCTTTTAATAGTGGTAAAGAGGAAGAGCCTGCCGCTTCTTCAATCGAGAGCTTGGATGGGTCAGTAATCTTTCAAAATAAAGATTTTCAAGCGTTAACTTATGGTTATAGTAGTAAGCCTTTTAGATGGACTCCAGGAAAAGGATTTGAGACTGTTGAATCGTTATTGGCAGGCAAGGAAAAGCTTATCTCTGAACGAGCCTTGGCTCAAGTAGAAGGGAGCTCTCTTAGTACAGATAGTTTTTTCTCTTACACAAACTTAATTAAAAGGAAATTTGGTTCGATACTTGCTTCGACTAAGGCTAAGGCAGTGAATATTAATAATAACCTCCTCTCTGATGGATGGGTATTAACTGAGATAAAGGCAGTAACTCTGAGTGGTGTTGTTGTAATAGGTAATGCACAATATAAAAATCAGTCTCGAGCCTGGCGGGCAGTAATTCCAAGGCCAAGTCTATTTGGTAATAGTTTCAACAACGGATCTACAGCTGTTTCGACATATACAAAAGAGGAAATAATAGCTGTCGGCCCTTACATCCAGGCAGCCGAGCAGAGTAATGCAGAAGCGCAATATATATTAGGAATTAAGTATTTCAATGGTCAAGAGGTTGTGCAAGATTATGTTAAAGCTTTTAAGTGGATCAAAAAGGCAGCTCAACAAAACTATGTAGACGCTCAATATTGGCTTGGCGCTAGCTATGCAAATGGTAGAGGGGTGACAAATGAAACAAAAGCCGTCAGCTATTATATGCAAGCGGCCCAACAAGGTCATGTAGAGGCTAAAAAGAGGATAGACTATATATATGAACATAAGTGGGGAATTGACAAAAAAGAAATAATAGCCGTTAGCCCTTATATATTGGCAGCCCAGCAAGATTATGCAGATGCCCAATATCATCTAGGGCTTGTGTATAAAGAAGGCCAAGGTATTGCAAAGGATTATGCTAAAGCCCATGAGTGGTTTAGCAAAGCAGCCGAGCAAGATTATGCAGGGGCACAATATCAGCTAGGGCTTATGTATCTACATGGCCAAGGTGTTGCAAAGGATTATGCTGAGGCCTATGAGTGGTTTAACAAGGCTGCAGAACAAGAGTATGCAGCTGCGCAATGCCAGTTGGGGTTTATGTATCTACATGGCCAAAGTGTTAGGCAAGATTACGCTAGGGCCTTTGAATTGTTTAACAAGGCAGCGCGAAAAGGAGAGGTAGGCGCACAATATCAATTAGGGCTAATGTATCAATATGGTCAAGGGGTTGCGCAAGATTACTCTCTAGCTTTGAAGTATTATACTAAGGCAACGCAGAAAGGAGAGGCAAACGCACAATATCAGCTAGGGCTTATATATAAAGAAGGCCAAGGTGTTGCCCAGAATTATGCTAGGGCCTATGAGTGGTTTAACAAAGCAGCCCAGCAAGAACATGCTGCAGCACAATATAACTTAGGATTGATGTATCAACATGGCCAAGGTGTTGCGCAGGATTATACTAGAGCCATTGGATACTATATTAAGGCTGTAAAGCAAGGTTATGCACCCGCGCAGTATACCTTAGGATCAATGTACCACTGTGGCCATGAGGTTGCGCAGGATTATGCTAGAGCCCTTGAATTGTATACTAAGGCAGCTGAGCAAGGAGAAACAAATGCACAGGCATTGCTTGGCTATATGTATAAATATGATCAAGGCTTTAGACAGCACTATCCTCAGGCCCTTGATTGGATCAACATAACTGTACCGCAGGATGAAAGAGCCGTTCAAGATCTACTTGCATATATGTATCAATATGGTCAAGGCATTACTCAAGATTATGCTAAAGCCTTTAGATTATATAACAAGGCTGCGCAGAAAAATTATGCTCCGGCGCAGTATAACTTAGGATTAATGTACCAACGTAGCCGAGGTGTT
This sequence comes from Alphaproteobacteria bacterium, assembly GCA_016742295.1. GTDB lineage: Bacteria > Pseudomonadota > Alphaproteobacteria > JAGOMX01 > JAGOMX01 > JACVCA01. The sequence goes on from JACVCA010000032.1 coordinate 7,542, forward strand.
GCACAGGATTATGCTAAAGCCCTTAAGTGGTATAACAAAGCAGCCCAGCACAATTATGCCCCTGCGCAGTATAGCTTAGGGGTAATGTACTACCGTAGTCTAGGTGTGGCACAGGATTATGCTATAGCCCTTGAGTGGTATAATAAAGCAGCCCAACAAAATTATGCCCCTGCGCAGTATTACTTAGGATTAATGTACCACTGTGGCCATGAGGTTGCTAAAGATTATGCTAAAGCCTTTAAATTATATAACAACGCTGCGCAGAAAAATTATGCTCCTGCGCAGTATAACTTAGGGGTGATGTACCAACGTGGTCATGGTGTGACGCAGGATTATGCTAAAGCCTTTAGATTGTATAACATGGCCGCTCAGCAAAATTATGTTCCTGCGTACTATAATATAGGTATGATGTATGAGCATGGACAAGGTATGGCACAGGATTATGTTAAAGCTTTTGAATGGTTCAGTAAAGCAGCCCAACGAGGGCATGTGAATGCTCAAAAATGTATAGTCAATATATATGAGAGCATATGGGGAGTTAAGAAAAGTGAAATAAAATTCGTCAGTGCTTATATGTTGGCTGCACAACAAGATAATGTAGTTGCACAGTATAATTTAGGATTGATGTATCAACGTAGCCAGAGTGTTGGCCAGGATTATGCTAAAGCATTTGAATGGTTCAACAGAGCAGCTGAACAAAATCATGCAGCAGCACAATATAACTTAGGATTGATGTATCAGCAGGGTCAAGGTGTTACACAAGATTATGCTAAAGCCCATGAGTGGTATGCCAGGGCTTTTGTATCGAATACTAAAAAAGCGCATCAAGGAGATGTTGAAGCGCAGATTAGCTTAGGACGCATGTTTCTTTTAGGTCAAGGTGTTGTCCAAAATTACAAGGAAGCCTTTGAATATTTCATTAAGGCTGCGGAAGAAGGTTATGCAGTCGCACAGTATAACTTAGGATTAATGTGTCAGGGTGGACGAGGTGTGACTCGGGATTATGCTAAAGCATTTGAGTGGTATACTATGGCAGCGCTGCAAAGTAATGCGGATGCACAATATCAGTTAGGAGTTATGTATCAAGAGGGGCAAGGTATTAAGCAGAATTATGCTAAAGCTTTTGAATGGTTCAATAGAGCAGCAAAACAAAATAATGCAGATGCACAGTATAAATTAGGAGTTATGTATCAAGAGGGGCAAGGTATTAGACAAGATTATGCTAAAGCATTTGAATGGTTCAGTAGAGCAGCTAAAAAAAATCATGCAGCTGCGCAGTACAGGCTTGGAAATAGTTATGCAAATGGTTGGGGAGTTGTAAAAGATGAAGGAAAAGCGGTCAGTTATTATATGCAAGCAGCTGAGCAAAACCATATTAATGCCCAGAAGAGGATAGACTATATATATGAGTTCAATTGGGGCATTGAGAAAAGAGAAATGAAATACGTCAGTCGTTATATACTGGCTGCACAACAAAATGATGCAGACGCACAGTATAAATTAGGATTGATGTATCAAGAGGGCCAAGGTGTTGCGCAGGATTATGCTAAAGCATTTGAATGGTTCAATAAGGCTGCACAAAAAAATCATGTAGCGGCTCAATATAACTTAGGATTGATGTATCAAGAGGGTCAAGGTGTTAGGCAAGATTATGGTCAAGCCCATGAGTGGTATACCAAGGCTGCAGAGCAAAATAATACAGACGCCCAATATAAATTGGGAGTTATGTATCAAGAAGGGCAAGGTGTTACCCAGAACTATGACATAGCCATGATATGGTTAAGTAGAGCAGTCCAAAAAAATAATGTAGATGCACAATATAGATTAGCCTCCATGTATTATAGGGGGCAGGGAGGTCCACAGAATTATGACCTAGCTTTCAGTTGGCTCAAAAGGGCAGCCCATCAAAATTATGCGCCCGCCCAAGATTTAATTGGGTATATGTATCAATGCGGCCAGAGTACCGAGCAGGATTATGCTATAGCATTTAAATGGTTCCGCAAGGCTGCTAAGCAAGATAATGC
>JACVCA010000317.1 GCA_016742295.1 Alphaproteobacteria bacterium
GATAATGGTCGTTCTCGCCAACCGCACAAGAATTCCGGCATTGTAACGCCTGAAGGCACGCCAATTTCCGGTTTTAATGCTGGTCGCGCCTACAGCTTTGCTACGGGTTATACGCATGGCCTTGATAAAGTAGCATTAGGTTACTATCATAGTGAACGTAAGTTTAGTGGTCCTAAGTCTAAGGCTAATATTTATTCTCTCACTTATGACCGTCAACTTGCACCAGGGTTATCATTATTTGGTGAAGCTAACCAGTTTGACTTAAAAACAAGCCAGGCTACTTTAAATGCCCAAAAGGCCATTTATCAAGGATCTAATAATACACTTGCTGCTCCTACAACTAACAACAAAGGTCACGCCATTGTGGTTGGTGGTAAATTTAAATTCTAAATTGCCAAAATATATAAGAAGAAAGGGAAGCTTTAGCTTCCCTTTTTTTATGTCTTGACCTTTTTTACAAGAGTGTTGATATCTATAATGAGATAATACAAAAGGTGGTTGAATTTATATGAATTTGAATAAAACAAAAAGCTTTCTTGGATGCTGTCTAGTCTCAAGCGTTATAGGCTGCTCAAACTCGAATTTATCAGATGAAACTGATAACGACACTCTTGATAAAGAACATAGACGAGACGCTAAACTGGGCACACTGTTTGGGGACGATGCATTAGTTTGGGGTAGAGAGCAAAACACACAAGAAGGCGGAGGATCGATAGGGGTTAACCATTACTTATGGCGCGCTTCTTTAGACACTCTTTCCTTTATGCCGCTTCGTTCGGCAGATCCCTTTGGCGGAGTCATTATGAGTGAATGGTATACTGCTCCGGAAAGTACAAATGAAAGGTTTAAGGTTGATATTATGATTTTAGATCGTCAACTTCGTGCAAATGGTGTCAGGGTTTCCGTACATAAGCAAATTCGTGACCCACAAGGAGAGTGGAAAGATAAGGCTGTCGAACCTCAGACAAATAAACGTTTTGAAGACGCAATCTTAACGCGCGCGCGCCAACTTAAAATTAATGGTACAAAAGCGTAGCTAAATTTAATATCATAGAAAAAAGGTTTACAGTGAGCTCTCAACGTTACAATTATCGCGAAACAGAAATAAAATGGCGGACTTACTGGGAAAACAATAATTGTTTTAAGGCTCAAGAAGATTACACACAGCCTAAATACTATACCTTGGAAATGTTCCCTTATCCTTCGGGCCATCTCCATATGGGGCATGTGCGAAACTATACTCTTGGTGATGTCGTTGCACGATATAAAATGGCTCAGGGATATAATGTCCTCCATCCAATGGGGTGGGATGCATTTGGGCTTCCTGCTGAGAACGCTGCAATTCAACATAAGATCCATCCTGCTCAATGGACTCAAGATAACATTGCTGCAATGCGAAAACAATTAAAAACAATGGGGTTTGCTTTTGACTGGAGTCGAGAGATTGCAACTTGCACACCTGAATATTATGGACATGAGCAGAAACTATTTTTGGATTTCCTTAAGAA